>CAZEFK010000036.1:0-41010 GCA_964511405.1 uncultured Comamonadaceae bacterium
GGCCAGGCCGGCCAGCCGGGCGATCGCCGGGCCGCCCCGCGCCACCAGCCACCGGCGCAACGCCTGCTTGGCCGGGCGCGACAGCGGCAGCCGGCGCCAAACGCCGCCCGCCGCCCGCCAGCCCAGGCGCAGCATCCGGCGGGCGAGGCCGCGCAGCGGAATCACGCGAGCGGAGAGGTGCGGCGACGAGGTCAGGCTGGACGGTCCCGTGCGGCCGGCGGACAAGGTCGTTGCCCCGGCTTCGGCGCCCCCTTATATGGTCTGCCCCCAAGGGGCAAGAGGCATTGACGGGCATCGTCCCCGAACCGTCGGAGGTGGCGATGTCGTTGGCAACCGTTCTCAATAGCTGCCTCATGCCGCTGAACTTGCGCGTGGTCCGCGAGTCCAGCCTGCGCAGCCTGATCCAGACGCTTTCGGACCGCGAGCGGGCGCACGCGGCGACCAGCGGCCAGCTGGCCGAGGCCGATGCGCGCCTGGTCGCCGCCGAGGCACGGTTGCAGGCATCCGAAGCGCGGGCCGACGCGGCCGAGGCGCGGGCCGATGCCGCCGACGCGCGCACGGCCGACGCTGCCCGCCGATCCGAGGTGATCCGGCAGACGCTGTCGGATCGCCTGGAGGCGATGAGCACGCAGCTGTGCGATGCCCTGGCCGGCCTGGACGGCCCGGCGCTGGCGGCGCGCTATCCGGCGCTCGCCGGTGCCGAGGCCGCAGCCGCCGCCGGCGACCCGGCGCTGGCCTGGGGCCATCTGCGCACGCTGTCGCTGCCGGTCTTTGGCGCCCTGCTGCTGGGCGTGCCGTCGAGCCTGCCGGCCCTGGCGGCGTGGCTGCCGACCATGGCCGCCGACCAGGTCCAGCGCGACTGGACGGGAACCGCCGGCTTCCCGCTGCTGGCCCAATCGTTGAGCTTCGTCCAAGGGCTGGAGCAGGGGATGCTGCAGGTCACCGGCCGGCCGCTCGCGGGGCTGCGGGTGCTGGACTATGGCTGCGGCTGGGGCCGGCTGCTGCGCCTGATGTCCTGGTATGTCGACCCCGCGCGGCTGGTCGGCATCGATCCCTGGGACCAGTCGATCGCGCTGTGCCGCGACCATCGGGTCATGGCCGAGCTTGCCGTCGGCGACTATGTTCCCCGCGACCTGCCGGTGGCCGGGCCCTACGACCTCATCTATGCCTATTCGGTGTTCACCCACCTGTCCGAGAAGACCGCCGACGCCGTGCTGGGCTGCCTGCGCCGCCATGTGGCGGCGGACGGCATGCTGGCCGTGACCATCCGGCCGGCCCATTACTGGGACGACTATGTCGGGCCCGAGCTGCACTGGGACGGCACCGGCCACAAGGACCGCTCGGCGATCGACCGCGCGGCGCTCAAGCGCCGGCACCTGGACCGGGGCTTCGCGTTCCTGGCCCATGCGCTGCCGCCGATCGACGGCGACGTTACCTACGGCGACACGTCGATGTCGCTGGAGTTCCTGGCCCGGCGCTGGCCGCAGTGGCGGGTTGCGGGGACCCGGGCGCTGCCGGCGGATCCCCTTCAGCTGGTCGTCTTCCTGACCCCGGCATGACCGCGCTCGCGGCCCCTGCAGCCGTCGGCCGGGCCCCGGCGGGCACGCTCGCGGGCGGCCTGTGGGCCCTGCGCCAGCTCGGCCTGTTCGCCGCTTATCTGGGGCTGGCCTGGCTGCTGTTCGCGCCGGTCACGATCTGGCACGACCACACGTTCCTTGCCCATTCGGACGGCACCAACCAGACCTATGCCTGGACCACGGCGCTGTTCCGGGCGCTCGACGCCGGCAAGATCCCGCTCTGGGACTTCACCGCCTTTTCGGGCACGTCGCTGATCGGCGAGCTGCAGCCGGCCGTCCTGTACCCCTTGAACTTCCTGCTGCACCTGCTGGCGGCGCCGGGCGACCAGCAGGCGGTCGACGACATCGTCGTGCTGCACATCGCGCTGTCGGCCTGGCTGATGCACGGCTATCTGCGCGTGCTCGGCTGCCGCACCGCCGCCGCGGCCGCCGGCGCCCTGACCTTCGCGTTCATGGGCAGCCTGGTGCGCCAGGCGGTGACGCAGCCCAACATCCATGCCGGCCTGGCCTGGCTGCCGCTGGTCTTCACCCTCGCCACCCTGGCCTGGCGCGCCGCCGCAACCCTGGACCGCCTGTTCTGGACGGTGCTCGCCGGCATGGCCCTGGGCACCATGGTGCTAGCCGGGCACATGCAGCCCTACCTGCAGGCCGCGCTGGCCCTGGCCGTATGTGCCGTGCTCACCCAGCTCGGCGGCCCCGAGCGGCGCCGGGCCTGGCTGCGCGCGCTGACGGTGCTGGCGGTGATCGCTGCGGCCTCGGCGCTGTTCGCCGCCGTGCCCCTGTGGTTCGGACGCGAATATCTGCGTCTGGCCTACCGCTTCTACGGCGACGGCGTCACCACCTATCCCCATGTCGTGCCGTGGCCGGAATATGCCTGGCACTGGGTGATCCGGCCGGACCAGCTATACTTGCTGCTGTTCCCCGACTATTGGAGCTTCGACGAGCCGAACCGCATCCATGTCGGCCGAGTGGCGCTGGCGCTGGCCGTGATCGGCGCCTGGGTCCCGCGCCGCGAAGCCCGATTCGCCGCGGTGCTGGCGGTCGGCGCGGTGCTGCTGGCCATGGGCGGTTGGACGCCGCTCGGCTGGATCACCTATCACCTGCCGCTGCTCAGCAGCATGCGCGAGCCGTCGCGCTATCTGTACCTGTTCAGCTTCGGCGCCGCGGTCCTGGCCGCCTTCGGCTTCGACCGCGTGGTCGATTGGACCCGTCACGCCGCCTGGCCCGAGCGCGCGATCGCGCCCCTGGCCCTGGCGCTGCTGGTCGGCGAGGTCGTCCATTACGACGGCTATGTCTCGATCGCCCGCGGCCCCCTCGATCCCGGCACCTATTACAACACGGCCATCGCCCGCCGCCTGTCCGAGCTCGACCGGCAGGACGGCGGCCTGTACCGAATCTGGGTCGAACCGCCCGACCTGGTGCCGCCGAACCTGGGCGACGTGCGCCCGGCCCGGATGGCCCGCGGCTACCGGGCCACGATCTACCGGCCCTATGCCGACTACCTGTCCGACCATCCGGACCTGGCCGGACCGGGGTTCGACCGCCTGGGCGTGCGCTATACCGTGACGCCGCAGCCGGTGCCCGGCCTGATCGAGCGCGCGCGGATCGACGGGCTGGTCCTGTCGGAGCGGCCCCACGCGCTGCCGGTGTTCTGGATGGCCGCCCCGGACGGCAGCGCCCGTCCGGTCAAAATCGAGCAAGTGCGCTGGGGCGTCGATCAGGTCGCCGTCGACCTCGACTCGCCGCCGGCCGGCACGCTGGTATTCGCCCAGCCCGACTATCCCGGCTGGCGGGTGCGGGTCGACGGCGCGCTGCGGCCGCTGGCCAAGGTCGACATCTTCCAAGCCGTGCGGCTCGCCGGCGGCGAACACACGGTCAAGTTCGAGTACCGGCCCCGCGCCCTCCCCATCCTGTACGCCGTCATGTTGTCGGTGCCGCTGCTGGCGGTCGCGCTGGCGGCGCTGCGCCGGCGCCGAAGCTTGACACCCCTGCCGTCCCAAGGCTGAGTGGCGACGCCCGATGACCATCACGATCGCCCCAGAACCGATCTCCCGGGCGGCCGCGCGCCGCGGACAGGCCGGCGCCGCGGCGGGCTGGCTGCTTCGGCAGAGCGGGCTGTTCGCGCTCTACCTGGCCCTGGGCTGGGCGTTGTTCGCGGGCGTGGTGGTCTGGCACGACAGCGGCTTCCTGGCCCATCCCGACGGCACCAACCAGACCTACGCCTGGACCACTTTCCTGTTCCGGGCGCTCGACGCCGGCAAGATCCCCTGGTGGGACTTCTCGACCCTGGGCGGCACCTCGATGCTGGGCGAGATCCAGCCGGCCCTGCTGTATCCGCCCAACTTGCTGTTCCACCTGCTGTTCCGGGCCGGCGACGCCAACGGCGTCGAGGCGATCATCGTCATCCACATGGCGCTGTCGGCGCTGCTGATGCACGGCTATCTGCGCGTGTTGGGCGTGCGGCCGGCCGCCTGCTTCGCCGGCGCCATGGCGTTCGCCTTCATCGGCGCCGTCGCCCGCCAGGCCGCGACCCAGGCCAACATCCATGCCGGCCTGGCCTGGATGCCGCTGGTGTTCACGCTGGTCACGCTGGCCTTCCGATCCCCTGACCGGCTGGACCGCCTCCGCTGGGCGATGCTGGCCGGCCTGGCCTGGGGCCTGACGATCCTGGCCGGGCACATGCAGCCCTTCATTCAGATCGGGATGGCCTTGGCGCTGCTGGCCGTGGTGCAGGACCTGCGCCGGCCGTGGCTGGCCAGCGCCGGACGGATCGCCGAGGTGCTGGGCACCGCCGGCGTGACGGCGGTGCTGTTCACGGCGGCCCAGCTCTGGTTCGGGCGCGAATATCTGAAGCTGGTCTATCGCAGCTACGGCGCGGGCGGGGCCACGGTCTATCCGCATGTCGTGCCCTATGCCGAATATGCCTGGAGCCTGATCGTCCGCCCCGACCAGCTCTACAAGCTGCTGTTCCCCGACTTCAACGCGCTGGGCGATGCCGACCGCCTGTATTTCGGCTGGGCCGGCCTGGCGCTGGCGGTGATCGGCGCCTTCGCGCCGCGCCGCCAGGCCCGGTTCGCGGCGGGGCTGGCGATCCTGGCGCTGCTGTTGTCGCTGGGCGGCTGGACGCCGCTCGGCTGGATCAGCTACCACCTGCCCTTCATCAACAGCATGCGCGAGCCGGCGCGCTACCTGTTCCTGTTCGCGTTCGCGGCGGCGATGCTGGTGGCATTCGGGTTCGAGCGGGTGATGGCGCTGACCGCCTCGGCCCCGCGCTGGCCGGTCCGCGCCGTCGCCCCGGCCGTGCTGGCGCTGTTCCTGGCCGAAATCGTCCATTACGACCGCCATGCCTCGATCCCCAATGGGCCGCTGACGCCGGGCGCCTACTACAACACCGCCATGGCACGCCGGCTCGAGGCGCTGTGGGCGGCCGACGGCGGCCTCTATCGAGTGTGGGTCGAGCCGCCCGACCTGGTGCCGATGAATCTCGGCGAGGTGCGGCCCATGCTGATGGCGCGCGGCCATCGCGCCACGCTCTACCGGCCCTACATCGACTATCTGGCGCATGACTGGAACCTGCAGGGCGCCAGCTTCGACAAGCTGGCGATCCGCTATGTCGTGACCCGCGAGCCGGTGCCGGGCCTGACCGAGGTCGCGCGCCTGGACGGCCTGATCCTGTCCGAGCGCCCGCACGCCCTGCCGATGTTCTGGATGGTCGGACCGTCCGGGGCGCCGCAGCCGGCGCCGATCCGTCATGTCAGCTGGGACATCGACGCGGTGACCGTCGAGCTCGATTCGCCGCCCGCCGGGCCGCTGGTCTTCGCCCAGGCGGGCTATCCCGGCTGGCGGGTCAGCGTCGACGGCGCACCGCGCGGCATGGGCCGGATCGAGATCTTCTCGGCGGTCGAGCTCCATGGCGGCGAGCATTCGGTCCGCTTCGCGTACCGGCCGCGCGGGCTCGCTCCGCTGCTGGGCCTGATGGCCGCCGTCCCGGCGGCGGCGCTGGCCGTGTGCCTGGCGGTCGCGCTGCGCGACCGCCGGCGCGCGCGGGCGGCGCCATGAGCCGCCCCGAGACGGCCGAGCGGCTCGCCGGCCTCGAAGCCGCGCGCGGCTACGCCGCCCTGTCGATCATCCTGCTGCACACGATCTGGATCGGCGGCGTCATGCCGCCGCCGCCGCTCGACTTCATGAGATGGTGGTTCGGGTTCGGCGTGCCGCTGTTCTTCACGGTCAGCGCCTTCACGCTCGGCTACGGCTACTGGGGGCGGCTGGGGTCTCCGGCCGAGGCCTCGGCCTTCTTCATCCGGCGCTTCTTCCGGATCGCGCCGCTCTACTATGCCATGCTGGCCTACCAGCTGCTGTGGCTGCGATTCCAGCACGGCATGGTGCCGCCGATGGCCGACGTGGCGGCCTCGGCCAGCTTCACCTTCGGCCTGGTCCCGCGGCTGGCCGACGGCATCGTCCCGGCGTCGTGGTCGATCGGCGTGGAGATGCTGTTTTACCTGCTGTTCCCGCTGACCCCGCTGTTCTGCCGCACGCCGCTGCGCACGGCCGCCGTCGCCGCGATCAGCCTGCTGGTCGCGACCATGGCCACGGCGGATCTTCAGCCCCTGGCGCCGATGGCGGCGCTGCGCGACCACGGCTTCCTGAAGAACGCACCTTACTTCTGCGCCGGCATGCTGGCCTGCCATGGCTACCGCTGGATCGAGCGGCAGGTGGCGGCCCAACGCCACCGGCTGCTGGGCGGCGTGCTGCTGCTGTCGGTGCCGGTCACCCTGGCCGGGCTCCTGAAGATCGCCTACGCGGTCCCCGGCACCGGGGAGGCGGTGTGGTGGAACGCCGCCTGGGGGCTGCCCTTCGGGCTCCTGTGCGTCGGGCTGGCGCTGTGTCCGGTCGGTCTGCTGGTCAACCGGGCGACGGTCTATCTCGGCCGCATCAGCTTCAGCATGTATCTGTGCCACCCGGCGATCGTGAACGCCCTGACCACCTACGGCGCCTATCAGGCGCTGCTCAAGGCGCTGCCGATCGGCACGGCCGCCAGCTTCCTGCCTGGTGCCCTGGGCACGATCGGCTTGGTGATCGCTCTCGCCTCGGTGACCTATCGCCTGATCGAGCGCCCCGGCATGGCCTGGGGCCGGCGCCTGGCCGACCGGCAGCGCCGCCGCAGCGCCCGCGCCGACGTCCAGCCGACCCTGGCGCCGGTCTGAGGCGATGCTGACGGCTGCGCTCCGGACCGGCACCCGCACGGTCCTGACCCGGTTCGGCCCGGTCGTGCTGCCGGGCGATAGCGCCGACCTGCCCGAGGCCGAGGCGGCGCTGCTGGCGGCGCTGCTGCCGCCCGCGGGGACCGCGGTCGACCTGGGTGCCGAGGCTGGGCTCCACAGCCTGGTCCTGGCGCAGCGGGCGGGGCCCGACGGCCGGGTGGTGGCGATCGAACCGCAGCCGGCGCTGCAGGCGCTGCTCCGCCACAATCTGCCGGCGGCCCTTCTGGGATCCCCGGACGGTCTCGACACGATCGGCCGCTGCGACCTGCTGCGCATCGGCGGCAAAACGCCGGTGGCGCTGCTCGCGGCCGCCGCGGGGCTGATCCAGCGCTGCCGTCCAGCGATCGTCGCTGCCGGCGCGCTCGATGCGATGCTCGCGGCCTGGCGAGCCGTCAAGCCGGGGGACTACCAGACCATCCACGCCGCGATCGAAGGCACGGACGGCGCCGCGGCCTCGCTCCTGCTGCTGACCGCCGCCGACCATGGCGTGACGGCGCCGCCGGGCGTCATCCTGACCCCGGTCGCCACGCCCGAGGCCTTTGCCGAGCGGGCGCTGGCGCTGCCGCAGCCCGGCGACGGCACGCCGATCGACCGCGACGCCGGGGCGTTGCGCCGCCGCCTCTCGGCGCTCGGCGAACGCTGCGCCGGGCTGGAGGCCCAGCTTGCCGCCCAGGCGCAGGCGGTCGGCAGCCTGGCCACGCAGCTCGCCGACAGCCGCGCGATGATCGCCGCCCTGCTGTCGTCGACCTCCTGGCGCGTGACCGCACCGTTGCGGGCGCTGCGCGGCGGCGGCGGGATCGCGGCGGCCCCGCCGGCCGGCGACATGCCGTCGATCCCGATGCCACCGGCCGCGCTGCCGCCGCTGCCGCAGCCGGAGCCCTGGCGCCGCTGGCCGATCGCGCCAAGGGCGCCAGGCGCGCCGCGGGTCGACGTGGTGATCCCGGTCTACGGCCAGCGCCAATTCGTCCTGACCTGCCTCGCCGCCGTCCTCGGCGCGGCGCAAACCACCCCCTATGAGCTGGTGGTCATCGACGACGCCAGCCCCGACCTCGAATTCCGGGCCGAGCTCCGGCACATGGCCGCAGCGGGGCTTTTCACGCTGGTCGAGAACCCGGAAAACCTGGGCTTCGTCGCCACCGCCAATCGCGGCCTCACGCTGCATCCCGACCGCGACGTCGTCCTGCTGAACTCGGACACGGCCCCGTGCGGCGACTGGCTGGACCGGCTGCGCCGGGCCGCCGAGAGCGCGGTCGACATCGGCACCGCCACGCCGTTCTCGAACAACGGCAGCCTGTGCAGCTATCCCCATTTCCCGCGCGGCTCGGGCGACCCGCTAGAGCTGGACGATCCCCTGCTGGACCGGCTGTTTGCCACGGTCAATGGCGGGCGGGTCCTGCCGATGCTGACCGGGGCCGGGTTCTGCCTGTATCTGCGCCGCGCCTGCCTGGACGCGACCGGCCTGTTCGACGTCGAGCGGTTCGGCCGCGGCTATGAGGAGGAGAACGATTTCTGCCAGCGCGCCGCCGGCCTGGGCTGGCGCCATGTGCTGGCGGCCGACCTGTTCGTGCGCCATTTCGGCGGCGCGTCGTTCGGCGCCGAGCGCGAGGCGCGGTCGAACCGCGCCTTCGACCTGATGCAGCGGCTCTATCCCGACTATGCGCCGCGGGTCGCCGCCTTCCTGGGCGCGGACCCGATCCGGCCGCTGCGGGCGCGCATCGACCTCGCCCGGCTGGCCGAGCGGGCGGGCGGACGGGGCGCCATGCTGTTCGTGACCCATGGCCGGGGTGGCGGCACCGAGCGCCACGTCCAGGAGATGCGGGCGCTGCTGGAAGCGGACGGGGTGCCGGTGTTCATCCTGCGCAGCCGCGAAACGGCACCCGGCACCCTGACGCTCGACACCGAGGGCCTGGACCTGCCCAACCTCGGCGCCTTCGATCCCGCGGATCCCGAGGGATTTGCCGACCTGGTGGCGCTGCTCGGCATCCGCCATCTGCATCTGCATCACCTGATCGACCTGGGCCCGGACATCGGCGACCGGATGCTGGCGATCGCCCGCCGGTTCGGCCTCGGCTACGACTACACGGCCGAGGATTTCCTGCCGGCCTGCCCGCGCTTCAACCTGACCGACGGCGACGGCTTCTATTGCGGCATGCCCGACGAGGCGGGCTGCCGCCGCTGCCTGGACCGCAACGGCTCGAGCTACGGCGCCGTCGACATCGCCACCTGGCGCCAAGGCTTCGGCAGACTGCTGGACGGCGCCCGCCGGGTGTTCGTGCCCTGCGCCGATGTCGGCCGGCGGCTGGGCCGGTTCTTTCCCGACGCGACCTATTGCGAGCGCGCCCATCTGACCGATTTCACGGCGCCGCGGCCGGGGGCGACCGCGGGCCGGCGCATCGCCGTGCTCGGCGCGATCGGGCCGAACAAAGGATCGCGCATCCTGCTCGCCGCCGCCGCCGAAGCCGCCCGCCGCGGCTCGCCCCTGCATTTCGCGGTGGTCGGCTATACCGATATCGACCCGCAGCTCACGGCGCTGCCCAACGTCACCATCACCGGGCGCTTCCGCGAGGACGAGGCCCAGGACCAGCTGGCGGCGCAGGGCTGCGCCTTCACCTGGTTCCCCTGCGTGTGGCCCGAGACCTATTGCTACGCGCTCAATGTGACCTTGGAAGCCGGGCTCTATCCGGTGGTGTTCGACCTGGGTTCGCTGGGCGAGCGGGTCGCCGGCCTGGGCTGGGGCAGCGTGTGGCCGCTGGACCTGGCGCGCGATGCCGCCGCCCTGGTCGACCACCTCGAAGCGGTCGAGCCCACGCCGCCACCGCCCGACCTCGCGGCGCGCGCCCGGCGGGTCTATCCCGACATGCTGGCCGACTATTACGGCCTGGGGCCGGCGCTGTTCGCGGCCGGCTGAGCCGCTATTCGTCGGGCAGCGCGTGGTCCATGGTCAGGGACGGCGCAGGCTCGCAACAGCCCATCAGCCGGGCCGGCACGCCGGCGGCCGTGCAGCCGGGCGGCACCTCGCGCAGCACCACGCTGCCGGCACCGATCTTGGCGCCGTCGCCGATGCGGATGTTGCCCAGGATCTTGGCGCCGGCACCGACCAGCACGCCGTTGCCGAGCTTGGGATGACGATCGCCGGATTCCTTGCCGGTGCCGCCCAGGGTCACCTCGTGCAGCAGCGAGACGTCGTCGCCGACCACGGCGGTCTCGCCGATCACCAGCCCCGTCGCATGATCGACGAACAGGGCGCGGCCCAGGCGCGCCGCCGGGTGGATGTCGACCGACAGGGCATCGCAGGCCTGGGCGTGCAGGAAGGTCGCGAGCTCCAGCCGGCCACGCCGCCACAGCCAGTGGGTCAGGCGCTGGAACTCGACGGCGCGGAAGCCCTTGGAATAGAGGAACGGATCCAGGTGGTCGCGATAGGCGGCGTTGCGGTTGCGCGAGGCGATCAGATCGGACACCGCCATGCGCACCAGGTTCGGCTCGTCGGCATAGGCCTCGCGCAGCAGCCCTGAGACCGTGCTCTGCGGCAGGGCCGGCGCCGGGATCGCCGCCGCCAGACGGTCGATCAGCGCGGCCTCGAAACTCGGCAGGTCGAGGATCGCCGGCCCCATCACCGCCACCAGCAGCGGCTCGCGGGCGACGGTCACCGCCGCCTCCTCGCGGAGCTGCGGCCAGAACTGCGCGGGCGAATCGTCGATGCCCGTCTTCGGCGCCAGATCGTCCAGCATCGGACCAGCCTCCCCGCGGGGCGGCGCCAGCAGCGCGCCGTCGGTCCCGATCATCGACGTTTGGGCATCTGCCCGCAATCCTGTTGCAGCGCGGTGCCGATGCATGGCGAGCAGCCCTCCTCTGCGGCCTCGGCAGCTTGAACGCCGCCGCGCCCTACCATGTCGATCGGGCGGCGCCGAATTGCCTTCAGCTGGCGGCGCCGGGCGGCGATAATCGCCCGTCCGCGCCGCCCCGACCGACGGATCCGCCATGCCCGCTGCGTGGGCGAAAGCCGCAGTCGCCCAGTGCCTCACGGTGTGCCTCGCCTGGGCCGTCGCCCCCGCGGCCGGTGCGGCCGAACGCTGGTCCATGCTCGCACCGCCGCTGTTCGACCGCATCGGACGCGGCCAAGGCATGGACCTCGGCGCCGTCGGCGACCTGGCGCAGGACGCCGACGGGTTCATCTGGGCATCCGTCAGCCACGGCCTAGCCCGCTTCGACGGCTATGGCTTCCGGCTATTCCGCCACGACGCGCGCGATCCCGGCTCGCTGCCGGGCAACGACGTCGAATGCCTGCATGTCGATGCCGGCGGCCATCTATGGGTCGGCACGTCGGCCGGCGCGGTGGCCCGCTATGACCCCGTCGGCGAACGCTTCACCAGCTATCCGATCCAGGGCGGCTCGACCGGCGCGCGGGTCATCGCGATCGCCGACGACGGCAGCGGCGGCGTATGGGCCGCGACCCTCGACGGCGGCTTGGACCACATCGCCGCCGACGGCACGGCCGGCCCGCATATCGAATACCGGGCCGGGGATCCCGAGGGCCTGCCCATCGACGGCGTGCTGGCGCTGCTGCTGGACCGCCACGGCACGCTGTGGATCGGCGGCGAGACCGGGCTGGCCCGCCGGGACCGGGGCAGCCAGGCGTTCCGGCGCGTCCCGATCGCAGGGGCCGACCCGAACCGCGAAATCGACGTCCAAGAGCTGATCGAGGACAGCAGCGGCACGATCTGGCTCGGCACCGGCCACGACGGCCTGGGCGTCGTCGACGCCGACAGCGGCCCCGCCCACATCGCGACCGGCCTGCCGCCCGGCGCCGACCACCTCGCCGACCGGCCGATCACCGCCATCGCCGAGGCCGAGCCCGGCGTGCTGTGGATCGCCACCGACCAGGGCATCGTCATCCTGGACACCAGGGCCGGGCGGGCGACCCGGGTCCGGCAGGATCCTGTGGTCCCCGACAGCCTGGACGACAATTCGGTCGCGGCCGTGCTGCGGAGCCGCGACGGCCTGATCTGGGTCGGCACCCGCCGGGGGCTGAGCCGGCACGATCCGCACGTCCCCGTCCTGACCGTCCCGACCGGCCTTGGCGCGCCGGGCGGGATGTCCGATGCCGTGGTCGGCGCGATCCTGGCCGGTGGCGACGGCCGGGTCTGGGCGGCGGTCGAATATGCCGGAGTCGAGGTGTTCGACCCGGCGGTCGGCCGCGTGGCCGCCCTGCGCCCCGACCCGGCCCGGCCCGATACGGCGTTGCCGACCCGCGACATCGTGGCCCTGGTCCCCGACCCCGACGGCGGCGTCTGGGCCGGCAGCCTGGACGGCCTGTACCGGATAGACGCCCAGGCGGCGGCGGTGGCGCGGGTCCCGCTGGCCCTGCCGGACCCCAGCCCGGAAGCCCCGACCTTGCAGGTGCTGGGCCGCGACCTGTGGATCGGCGCGCCGCGCGGCCTGGTGCGACACGACCGCGGCACCGGCGCCGACCGGCTCTATCCTCTCGATCCGGCCAACCCGGCGCGCTCCGGGGGCATCAATGCCATCCTGCCGCGGCCCGACGGCCGCCTGTGGGTCGGCTCCGCCGAGGGACTGTTCCTGGTCTCGCCCGACGGCGCGCCGCCGGAGCGGATGCTGCCGGACCGGCGCGCGCCTGGATCGCTCAGCCATCGGTTCGTGACCGCGCTGGCCTGGGACCGGAGCGGGCGGCTGTGGGTCGGCACCGATGGCGGCGGCATCGATCTCCTGGAGCAGGACGGCGGGCCCGGCCAGGGTCGGTTCCGGCATCTGGGCGCGGCCGCCGGCCTGCCCGACGACCATGTCGATGCCCTGCTTGCCGATGCCGATGGTCGCATGTGGGTCAGCACCGACGGCGGCCTGGCCGTCGTCGATCCGGTGTCCCTGGCGATCCATGCCTTGCGCCGCGAGGACGGCGTCCGCATCACCGCCTACTCGATCGGCGCCGCCGATCGCACCCCAGCGGGCGACTTGCTGTTCGGCGGCCGCGGCGGCGTGACCGTGGTCCGGCCTGACCGGCCGTCGCCGGCCGCGCCGGCGGCGCCGCTGGTGCTGACCGGCATCCGCGTCGGCGGCTCGGCCGAGCCCGCCGGGCGCCATGTCGGGCCCGACGCGGCGCCGATCGTGGTGCCCCCGGCCGCCCGCAGCGTCGAGGTCGAGTTCGCGGCGCTGGACTATGCGGCACCCGAGCATGCCAGCTACGGCTATCGCCTGGACGGGGTCGACGCCGACTGGATCGCGACCGACCCGGGCCATCGGCGCGCCGCCTATGCCGGCCTGGCACCCGGCGACTATCAGCTGCTGCTGCGCGGCGCCAATCGCGACGGCCTTTGGGGCGAGCCGCTGCGCGTGGCGATCCGGGTGCTGCCCGCCTGGTACCAGCGGCTGTGGTTCCGCGCGGCCGAAGCGCTGGCCGCGATGCTCGGGGTCATGGCCGTCGTCCGCGCCCGTACCACCCTGTTGCGCCGCCGGCAGCGCGAGCTGGAGCGCCAGGTCGCCGCGCAGACGGCCGAACTGGCGGCCGCCCATGCCGCCGCCGTCGCCGGCGAGGTCGACGCGCGCCGCGCCCGCGATGCGGCCGAAACCGCGACCCGCGCCAAGTCCCGGTTCATGGCGGTGGTCAGCCACGAAGTGCGGGCCCCCCTCAACGGCATCCTGGGCATGCTGCAGATGCTGGCCGCGCTGCCGCTCGACCCCAGCCAGCGGCGCTACCTCTCGATTGCGGAGGAGTCGGGGCGCACGCTGCGCAGCCTGATCGACGGCATCCTCGATTTCGAGCGCCTGCAGGCGCAGGGCGAGACCCTCGACATGCGCCCGTTCGACCTGGCCGGGCTGCTGACCGGCGTGGTCGAGCAGCTGCAGGCGCCGGCGGCGGCCAAGGGCATCGCACTCACCCTCGACCTGCCGCCCGACCTGCCCGGAACCGTGTGCAGCGACCCGGCGCGGCTGGGCCGCGTGCTGCTCAATCTGGCCGGCAACGCCATCAAGTTCACGCAGCGCGGCGGAGTCCGCCTGACCGCGCGGGTCGAGGGGAGCGCGCCGGCGCAGCTGACCGTGATGGTCGTCGACACCGGCATCGGCATTGCCACCGACAAGCTGGAGGCGATCTTCGAGGAGTTCGTCCAGGCCGACGACTCGATCGCCGCACGCTTCGGCGGCACCGGCCTCGGCCTGGCGATCTGCCGCCGGATCGCCGAGCTGATGGGCGGCAGCCTGACGGTCGACAGCATCATCGGCGTCGGCAGCACCTTCCGCCTCGCCGTGCCGGTGACTCTTGCCGACGTCCCGGCCGTCCCCGCTTCAGCGCCGCCGGCCGGCCCGCAGGCGGCGCTGTCGGTGCTGGTGATCGACGACGATGCGGTCAATCGGGCCGTCGCCGAAGGCCTGCTGGGCACGCTCGGCCATCGCGCGGCCCTGGCGGACGATGCCGAGGCCGGCATCGCGGCGGCCGCCACCGGCCGGTTCGACGCCGTGCTGATGGACCTGCACATGCCCGGCCTGGACGGCTTGGCGGCGGCGCGCCGGATCCGCGCCCTGGAGGGCGGTGGCGCCCTGCGCCTGCTGGCCATGACCGCCGACGCCACCAGCGACAGCGCCCGGCGGGCGCGGGCGGCGGGCTTCGACGGCCTGCTGACCAAGCCGCTGGATCTGGCCGTGCTGTCGCAGGCGCTGGCGGCGGCGCCGGCGCGCGACGACGGGGTGCCGATCCTGGACGTGGACTTCCTCAGCCACCAGCGCGACGCCCTCAGCATGCGGCAGCTGATCACCATCGTCCGGCTCTTCCACCGGATGTCGCGCCAGACCCTGGCGGCGATGGCAGCATCCCCCGACGACCGGGCGCTGCTGTCGGCCCTTGCGCACCGCCTGCGCGGCGCCGCCAGCTCGCTTGGACTGCAGCGTCTGAACCAGGCCGCCGCGGCGCTCGAAGCCGGCGCCGCTACGGCATCCGACGACGACCTCGCGACCATGATCGCCGCCGTGCGCGACCTCCGCCAGGCGTCGCTGTCGGCGCTGCTGGCGGCGGCGCGGCAGCCTCAGACCAGCGATGCCGGACCGATGCGCCCGGCGGTCAGCCGGTGACGCGCCGGCTCACGGATGGAACCAGCGCCCGCCGACCACGACGCCGCGGCAGGCGAGGCGCTGCTCGCCCTGGAACACCTCGCCCATGACATCGGCATAGGTGAAGCGGCCGGATTCGATCGCCAGCAGCGTGGCGTCCCCGGCGGCACCCGGCGCCAGCGTGCCGAGGTCGGGGCGCTTTACCGCCGCCGCCGGCTCGACCGTGGCACGCCGGATCACGTCGGCCAGGTCGAGGCCCAGGCACAGGAACTTCGACATCGTGTGCAGCAGGTCGAAGGCCGGCCCCTTGATGCTGAGGCTGTGGACGTCGCTGCTGATGACGTCGGGCTTGAAACCGGCCGCCAGCATCTGGCGCGTGGTGGCGAAGCCGAACGAACCCTGGCCGTGGCCGACGTCGAAGATCACCCCGCGCGCCCGGGCCTCCAGGATGCCGTCGTGGATACGGCCGTCGGCGGCCACCGGCGCGTTGGGGAACGGCCGGAAGCAGTGGGTCAGCACGTCGCCGGGGCGGAGCCGGCTCAGCACCTCGATGCGGCTGGGCGGCGGATAGTCCAGGTGGCACATGACCGGCAGGCCGGCGTCCGTGGCGACCTCGAGGGCCATGTCCAAGGGGGCGATGCCCGAGCTGCCGCTGGCGTTGCGGCCGACCCGGACCTTGATGCCGACGATCAGGTCGCGGTGCTCCTGGGCCACGCGCAGGCATTCGCGCAGGTCGAGCAGGCGCAGATCCGCGCATTCGCCGACCATGGCGTTGGCGTTGAACCCGAAGATGCCGGCATAGGAGACGTTGAGGTAGGGCAGGATGCGGACCGGCGACGGCTCGATGACATGGGCCCGGAAGCCGTGGAAATTGCCCGGCCCGGCGCTGCCGGCGTCGACGAAGGTGGTGGTGCCGCTGGTCCGGGCCAGCGGCACGGCGTCGACGCCGAGCGACGTGCCGCCCCAATAGACGTGGGTATGCAGGTCGATCAGGCCGGGCACCACGACCAGGCCGGCGGCGTCGCGCTCCGGCGTGCCGGCGGGTACCGCCAGGCGCGCCCCGACCGCGGCGACCTTGCCCTCGGCAAAGGCCACGTCCGCGACCAGGTCGAGATTGTTGGCCGGATCGATCACGCGGCCGCCGCGCAGCACCAAGTCGGTCATTTCATTCCTTTCCGTCGATCAGTCGATGCTAGGCGCGCCGCGGCGCCACGATCAAGGCGACGCCGGCCAGGATCAGCGCCAGCGAGACGACGGCGGTCAGGGTCAGCGGCTCGCCGGCAATGAGCGCGCCCGCGGCCAGCGCCACCGCCGGGTTCACATAGGCATAGCTGCTGGCCAGGCTGATGCGCACGGCGCGGGTCAGGAACACGAAGGACGAGAACCCGCACACCGCCACGAACACCAGATAGGCGAAGGGCAGCGCGGTGCCCCAGGCGACGCCGTCCGGCACGGCCTCGCCCAGCGCCGCCGAGATCAGCGCCAGCGCCACGCCGGCGGCCAGCATCTGGACCGACGCGGTCGCGGCACCCGACGGGATGCGAATGCGGCGGGTCAGGATCACGCCCGCGCTCCAGCTCAGGACCGTCAGGAAGGCAAGCCCGACCACCGCCGGGTCGGCCGCGGACAGGTCGGCGGCGCCGAGCACGGCGACGCCGGCGAAGCCGACGGCCAGGCCGGCCAGCTCGCGCCGGTCGGGGCGCCGGCCGGTGGCGGCGTCGTACAGCGTCAGCCACAGCGGCGTCGTCGCGCCGACCATCGAGGCGAAGCCGCTGGGGATGCTCTTGACCACGATGCCCATGACGCCATTGCCGACCAGCATCAGGATGCCGATCGCGCTGGCCGCCAGCGCCTGGCGGCCACCGGGAAGACGCGCCCCGCGCAGGCGCAGCACCATGAACAGCACGGCACCGGCGCATAGGAAACGGCCGCTCGCCATCATCATCGGCGGCAGCCCCTGCACCGCAAAATGCATGGCGGTGTAAGTCGTGCCCCACAGGATCCAGGTCGCGAACAAGGCGGCTGCCACAGCCCCCTGCCCGGCGTCGAGCCCGACCGCCTGCCTGTCCGCCATCATTGCCGGAGTCCCCTGCACTGGGAGCCACAGCTATCCCGGCACCGACGGAAAGTCATCGCGCGGCGGCTGCGCGGGCCCATGCGCCAGACGCGCGGCGGTAGCCGGTTCTGGCGCGGCACCGTTGCCCTTGCACGGCCCGCGGCGATCCGACGATGACGACGAGATGGACGATGCAGACTGCCTTGCCGCAGCCGTCGGGCACCTACGGGCCCGCGCGCCCGAGCTGGCCGAGCCGCTGTTCGCGGGGCTGACCGGACGCACGCCGAGCGCCATGGCGTGGCGCGGGCTCGCGGAGTGCCGGATCGCGCGCGGCGCCCTCGACGACGCCCGGGCGGACCTGGAGCAGGCGCTGGCGCTCGACCCGGACGATGTCGACGCCTGGATTGCGCTGGGCGACGTCGAGACGTGGAGCCACGGCCTGGACGGCTTGGCCGCGGTCATGGCCCGGGCGCTCCGTCGCCCGATCCCGCCGCCCCGCAGCTTCCACCTGGCGGTGCGGCGCGCCGCCGTGGCCTGGACCGAGCGCGACGTCGGCACCTGCCGTATGCTGATCGGCCAGCTCAACGCCGCCCTCGGCCGGATCGGCACCCCGGTGGCGCAGGCCCTGCAAGGCTTTACCATGTCCCTGGCCGGGCATCTGCACCGCCTGATGGAGGCCGAGGCCGCGGGGCGCGGCGGCCGCTATTCCGATGCGCCGCTGCCCCCGGTCTTCGTGCTGGGCGACAGCCACTGCATAGGCCCAGCCCAGTCGGTGGTCGCGATCGACGGGCACCCGCACCGCGTCCTGCCACGCTACGTGATCGGCTGCAAGGCTTGGCATCTCGGCAATAATCGCGAGAACGCCTACAAGGAAGGCGCGCGGCGGCAGGTGGCGGCGCTGCCGCCCGCATCGGCCGTGATTGCCAGCGCGGGCGACATCGACTGCCGGTTCGCCAGCGGCTTCTATAACCTGCACCGCAAGACCGGCGCCGCCCTGGGCCCGGCCATTCTGGGCACGGTCGAGGGCTATCTCGACTTTGTCACGGCGCTGGCGGCGCCGGGCGGCCATGCCCTGCGGATCCTGGCGCCGCCGGCCCCGGCGCGCGAGCCGCCGGGCGCGACCGCCGACGACCGGCGGCTGGTGGCCGAGATCGCGGCGCGCTTCCACGAGGCGCTGCAGGCGGGGTGCGCCCGCCGCGGCTTGGCCCTGGTCGACTACTATGCCCTGACGGTCGCCGGGGACGGTCTGGCCGATCCGGCCCTGTTCGTCGATCTCCGTCACCTGCAAGCCGGCGCGCTGGCCCAGGCGCTGGCGGCGGTGCCGGCGCCCCTGCCGATGATCGTCGCCGACGCCGGCATCCCGGCGCCCGAGCGGCTCACCCTGACCGAGGCGGCGGCCGCCATCGCGCAAGGTCGCCTCAGCGCCGAGCGGCTGACCGCCGCCTGCCTCGATCGCATCGGCGCGCGCGACAGCGCGATCCGCGCCTGGACGGTGGTCGATGCCGAGCGCGCCTTGGCCGTCGCCCGGATCGCCGACCGCCTGCCGGTTGCCGCGCGCGGGCCGCTCCACGGCCTGCCGATCGGGATCAAGGACCTGATCGACACGGCCGATCTCCCGACCGCCTATGGCAGTGCCGCGTTCGAGGGGCACCGGCCCGCCGCCGACGCCGGCGTCGTGGCGGCGCTGCGCCGCGCCGGCGCCATCCTGCCCGGCAAGACGGTGACCACGGAGTTCGCCTACCGCCATCCCGGCCCGACCGCCAATCCCCGCGACCCCGCGCGCACGCCGGGCGGGTCGTCGTCGGGCTCGGCTGCCGCCGTCGCCGACGGCCATGTCCCGGCCGCGCTCGGAACCCAGACCTGTGGCTCGGTGATCCGGCCGGCGGCGTTCTGCGGCATCTACGGGTTCAAGCCGACCATCGGCCGGACCGACCTGCGCGGCGTGCACGAGCTGGCCGCGTCGTTCGACACCGTGGGCTGGATGGCGCGGACGGCCGACGACCTGATGCTGCTGGCGGCCGTGCTGCTGGCCGGCTTCTCGGCGCCGCGGCCGGTCGACCGGCCGCGCCTGGCGCTGTGCCTGACACCCTATGCCGGCGCCGCCCAGCCCGAGTCGCTGGAGGCCGTGCGCGCGGTTGCCCGGCGCTTGGCGCCCCACGCCGCCGTGGCCGAGGCTACCCTGCCGCCGATCTTCCAGCCGCTCCACGACGTGCATCACCTGATCCTGACCGCGGAGGCCAGCCTGGCGTTCCAGCCGGTGGTCGAGCAGCACCCCGACCGGGTCAGCCCGGCGCTCGCCGCGATGGTGGCCACGGCCGCCCGCATCCCGGCCCGCGACTACATCGCGGCCCAGCGCATGGCGGCGGCCGGGCGGGCCAGCTATGACGCCCTGATGCGGGGTCTGGACGCGCTGATCGTGCCCGCCGCCCCGGGCGAAGCGCCGCTCGGCCTGGGCGACACCGGCAATGCCGTGTTCAACGGCTTCTGGTCGCTGATCGGCTGCCCGGCCGTGACCCTGCCGGCCGTGTCAGGCCCGGCCGGCCTGCCGATCGGGGTCCAGCTGGTCGGCCGCCGCGGCGGCGACGAGACGCTGCTGGCCCTGGCCGCCTGGGCGGCGGCGCGCCTGGGGCTCGGGACGGCGCCGATCGGGTTGATGCAGATGTGACGTCGCTGGCAGTTCAGGGGCGGCCCGCCCATATTGGCGGGGAGATCCACGCGCCGGTCGGTTCAGGAGCGCCGCGATGACGGTCGAAAGCGGATACCGCCTGTTCGTCGATGGACCGATGCAGCCGCAGCTGCCCGCGCGAGGGCGCTATTCGACCGATAAAGAAGCCCTGGCTGCCCTGATCGACAGCCTCGTGGCGGCCATGCATCCGCGCGAGATCTGGCTGTTCGGCAGCCGCGCGCGCGGCGATCATACCGAGTACAGCGACTGGGACCTGTTTCTCACGTTCGATGGCGCGCTGGAAGAGCGGGACTACTGTCGGGCCTACGAGGCGGCGGCGGCGACCGCGCTTCCTTGCGATCTGATGCTCTGCGACGCCCGGGAGTTCGTCGACTACCGCGATGTCGCCGGCTCGCTGTCGGAGATCGTGGCGCGCGAAGGTCATCGGGTGTACCAGCGGCCGGAGTCATGACGTCCCCACAGTCCGCCGATCGGCGCTGGCGGGTTATCGACGCTTATCTTGAGATCGTGGCTGACGATCTGCAGGCTGCCCGCATGACGCAGCTGAGCGTGCCACGAGTAGCGGCCCTCTCGCTGGCGCAGGCTGCGGAAAAGGCGACCCGGGCGCTGATCATCGCGGCATCGACAAGCGGCTACGCAACCAGCCGCAAAGGCGCCGCCGGTGCCAATGGCTCCGCAGGAGCGGCACGACGGGCAGGAGCGCTGAGGACCGCGACCGGCTGCAGAACGATGCGGCTGCTGCCGGCGCCGGCGCGCAGGCTGCCACCCAGGGCAGCCGCGTGTCGCCCTTGAACCCGTTGAGTCTCATCGCGGCTCAGGCGAAATCATGCCTCGGCCTTGGGCTCCGCCGTGCCGTCGCGCAGCAGCACGGCGCCGGTGCCCTCGGCTGCCAGATGGTCGTCGGCGTTGAAGATCTGGCAGCTGTCGATCGACAGGCAGCCGCAGCCGATACATTGGGCCAACCTCGTCCGCAGCCGCTCGAGCCGCAGAATGCGGCGATCGAGGTCGGCAGCCCAGCGACTCGACAGCTGCTCCCAATCGCCACGCGAGGGCGCCCGGCCGTTCGGTAGCGCCGCCAGCGCCCGGCCGACTTCGGCCAGCGCGATGCCGAGCTCCTGCGCCACTTGGATCAAGGCCACCCGGCGCAGCACGTCGCGGTCGTACCGGCGCTGATTGCCAGCCGTCCGCTGGCTGCGGATCAATCCCTTGCGCTCGTAGAAATGAAGCGCCGACACCGTCAGGCCGCTGCGCGCCGCCACCTCGCCGACCGTCAGCTCCCGGGCCATCGCGGATTCCCCTTTACCTCAACATAAGTTGAGGTTGTAGCCATAGAACCGGGATCGCAATGGGGACATCGACATGACCGAGGTCGTGCGCACCGGCAGCTGGCGCGAGCTGGGGCAATCGGGCGAGCTCGGCCGGTTCGTGCTGCTGTGCCTGGGCGTGTGGCTGCATGCGGCGGACAGCTTGGTCACGGCGACGCTGGTGCCGGCGATCGTCGGCGACATCGGCGGGCTCGCCTATGTCGGGTGGACGATCTTGCTCTACCAGATCGGTGCCATCGTCGCCGGTGCGGCAACGGCGCGGCTGTGCCGTCGGACCGGTGCCAAACGCGTGCTCGGTGCGGCCGCGCTGCTCTATGGCGCGGGTTGCGTGGCGGCCGGACTGGCGCCTGACATGGCGGTGCTGCTGGCCGCGCGCCTGGTCCAGGGCGTCGGCGGCGGCGTGCTGGTTGCGCTGAGCTATGTGGTGGTCCAGCGATCGTTCCCCGAGCATCTGTGGAGCCGCCTGTTCGGTATCCAGGCGGCGATCTGGGGGGCGGGCTCGCTGCCGGGGCCGCTGATCGGCGGTCTCTTCGTCGCGCTTGGCGACTGGCGCCTGGCATTCTGGTGCTTCGCGCTGCAGGCGGGGCTGCTGTGGACCCTGGCCATTTGGCGACTGGCGCCGGAACCGCCGATGCCGGAAAGCGGCGAGCGCTTGCCGCTGATGCCGGTGCTGGCCATGTCGGCGGCGGCGCTGATGATCGCCGAAGCGGGCGTCACCGGGCGGCTTGCGCCATCGATCCTCTTGTGCCTGGGCGGGATCGGCCTGCTGTGGGCCGCAGTCGCGCGTGACGGCCAGTCGGCCCATCGGATGTTTCCCAGACAGAGCCTGGATGTCCGCCACCCCGTCGGGGCGGGACTCGTCATGGTGCTCGCGCTGTCGGCCTCGACGGTCGGCTTCTGGGCCTATGGGCCGCTGCTCCTGGCGATCCTGTTCGGCACCAATCCGCTGCTCTCGGGCTACATCTTGGCCGGTGGGTCGATCAGCTGGAGCGTGGCTACCCTGGCGGTATCAGGCGCGCCCCTGTCGGCGGACCGGCGGCTGATCCGCCTGGGCACGGGCCTGGTCGCGGCCGCCGTCGCCGGCCTCGCCGTCGCCGTGCCGGCCGGCTCCTTTGCCGGCATGGTCGCCTGCTCGTTGCTTCAAGGGACGGGCTTCGGCCTGTGCTGGCCGTCGATCCTGCAGCGCATGGTTCAGCAAGCCGACGAGCCCGAGCGCCCGCTCGCCGCCGCCGCGCCCAGCACCGTCCAGCGCATCGGCTATGCCGTCGGTGCGGCCGCGACCGGGATCGCCGCCAATGCCTCGGGCCTGGCCGAAGGCATCTCGGTCGAGGCGGCGCGCGCCGCCGGGTTCTGGGTCTTCGCCGGCTTCCTGCCTGTACTGGCCCTCGGCCTGGCCGCTGCCTGGCGGTTCACGGCAGAGGCGCGGTAGCGCCTAGGCCGGATATCGTCAATCCCGCTTCAACCGACGATCCCGCCACAACTCCGCCGCCAGCGCGTCTGCCTCGGCCGGATCCTTCGCCCGCCCGGCGACCCGCAGCGCGATCGCCGCTGACCCGATCACGGTCGCGACCGCCGCCGGATCGTCCGCGCTGCCGTCCCACACGCCCGCAAAGTGCTCGATCGACGGCGCCACCGCGCCGGCCCGCGCGCCCGGCAGCAGGGCCGGCCAGTCCTCGGCCCACGGGCCCGCCTGGGGATCCCAGCCCTGCAGCGCGACCGGCTTGCCCGGCAGGCGCTCGGCCTCGCCGCCGGCTCCCTTGGTCACGGCCAGGCGCCGGCCGAGCCGTTCGGCGACGCCCAGATGCAGGGCGATGTAGGGCGGGTGGAACACCCCATCGAAGCCCGCCGCGGCCGCAGCCGGGTCGAGCAGGCGCGCCACCGTGTTGATCGGCGAGCGCAGCCCCAGGATGCCGCGCATGGTCAACAGCCGATCGAGGCCCGGCGCCAAGGTTTCCAACGCCAGCACGGCCAGGCCGCCGCGGTCGAGGTCGGCCCGCGCGGCATCGGCGTCGGGCGCCGGCGCCAAGCCCATCGCCGCCTTGGCCGGACCGAACCAGGCCCGTCCGGGACCGCCCAGCGGCCCGTGCAGCACCACCCGCAGGCCGGCCTGGGCGACCAGCCGGGCCGCCAGCAGGAACCAGGGCAGCCCCCGGGTGCGGCCGTCGGCATAGCTCGGCCAGTCGAGATCGGCGCGAAGGCCCGGCAACGGCAGGCCGGCATGGGCTCGCGCGGCCTCGACCAGGCCCGTGACCTCGTCGGGCGACTCGCCGCGATAGCGCAGCAGCATCAGGAAGGCCCCAACCTGCTCGGGCAGCACCGACCCGGCCAGGACCAGGCCCAGCGCGTCCCGCGCCTCCGCCCGGGTCAGCGCCCGGCTGCGGCCGGGGCCGCGGCCGAGGGCCCGCACATAGGGCGCGAAGGGATGGGTGTCGTGGGGAGCGTCGTCGAGCGTGTCGGCCACTATGCCGAACCTCCCTTCCGGCCGCCGTCCGCGCGCAGCGAATAGAGGCCGCTGGCCACGACCAGGGCGCCGCCCAGCCAGATCGTCGACGGCGGGGTGCTGCCGAAGGCCAGCAGGCCGATCGCGCTGGCCCACAGGATCTGGGTGTAGGAGAACGGCGCCAGCAGCGTGGCGCGGCCGCTGCGATAGCCCATGATGAGAAGGGTTTGCCCCAACAGCAGCAGGCCGCCGCCCACGGCGGCCCAGATCCACTCGCCCGTGGTCGGCGCGGTCCAGGCGTGCACCGCCGGCACCACGCCGACGGCGGTGCCCATCAGGCCGGTCCACACCAGCGTGGCACCGGTCGACGGCCCGATCCGCTGCTTGCGGGTCAGCACCAGCCCGGCTGCCCAGAATGACGCCGATGCCAATGGCAGCAGGGTCGCCGGCGTGAAGGACGCGGTGCCGGGCTGGATGATCCAGATCACCCCGCCGAAGCCGACCGCCAGCGCCGCCCAGCGGCGCCAGCCGACCCGCTCGGCCAGGACCAGGATCGATAGGATCGTGACCAGGAAGGGCGAGACGAAGCCGATGACCGTGGCCTCGGCGATGGGCAGGTAGGCCAGCGCCGAGACGAAGAACACGCCCGACGCGAACATGCACAACCCACGCGCAGCCAGCACGCCGGTGCCGGGGCCGACCAGGGTGCGGCTGCCGACGCGGACCGCCAGCGGCCCCACCAGGACCGTGAAGGTCAGATAGCGGATCCAGATGATCTCGAACGACGACAGCGTCTCGGTCAGGTGCTTCGAGACGCCGTCCATCATCGAGAAGCACGCCATGGCCGCGACCACCAGCAGGACGGCGCGGCGCGGCTGGTCCGGCAGGGCGGTGCCGGATGGATCGGCCACGCGGGCCGCGGCCGGGCGCCCGCTGGTTGCAACCTGGGTAATGGGACGCCTCGTGGATCTCTGGTGCCGCTAGCCTGCCGCCGGCGCGCTCAGCCGCAAGCCGACAGCACGTCGCGGAGCTGGCCGGCGACATCGGCCGCGGCCGAGAAACGCCGCTCGAATACCGCCGACCCGATGGTGAAGG
This sequence comes from uncultured Comamonadaceae bacterium, assembly GCA_964511405.1. Lineage (GTDB taxonomy): Bacteria > Pseudomonadota > Alphaproteobacteria > Elsterales > Elsteraceae > CAZEFK01. The sequence continues at coordinate 24,496 of CAZEFK010000036.1, forward strand.
CATCCGCCCCGGCTGTCGCCAGGGCGGCGATGCGGCCGGGGCTGTCGACCGATCCGGCGACGATCAGCATGCCGTCCAGCGCCGCGCGCGCCGCCCGCACCAGGGCCAAAGGATCGGCGTCCTCGGCCCGGTAGGCGAGCAGATCGACCCCGGCGCAGCCCATGGCCCGGACCCGGCGGCAGTCGGCGGCGATCGCCTCGGGCGTGCCGTGCAGCCGGGTCGGGTGGCCGACCGGGCGGCCGACGAACGGATAATAGCGCACGTCCGAGCCGGCCAGCACCGCCAGGCTCTCCTCGACGGCGACGCCGCCGCACAGCCCGTCGACCCCGATCGAGCGGGCGAAGTGCGCGGTCTGGACCTGCCGGTCGACGTCACCGTCGACCATCTCCAGATAGCTGCGCGCGCCCGCCGCCCGGATCCGGCGGTTGAGCTCGGCCAGGGTCGCGGGATCGGCGCCGATGTCCTTGAAGCCGATGTGCCCGAGGCCCAGCGGTGCGATGCGGTCGACGACGTCCAGGCAATCCGGGACGGTGTGGTCGCCCGCGGTCAGCATGAAGATGAACGCGCACTGGGCCATGGCCCGAGGCTGCGGCGCCGGCCGGCGCCTGTCAATCGCCGATCGGCCAATGTCATGGTGACAATTGGCCTAGGCGCCAATCGCGGGCGTCAGTCGCGCCAGCCCCAGCCGCGATGCCAGTCGTGGTCGCGCCAGCCCCAGCCATGGTGGTGCCAGTCGTCGCGGTCGCGATAGGCGACATAGGTGCCCTCCGGCTCGTAGACGCAGGCCGTGCCGGTCAGCGCAACCACGGCCAGCATCGCGGCCGTTGCCAGGGGCTTCAATCGCAGGGGGCGCATGGGAAGACGTCCTCGGGCGGGATGCCCGCGCCCTGGGATCTGGGCACGCTGCCCGCGGCTGAAAACGGCCGCAAGCCTTTAACTTTTCGTCAGATTTCAGCCAGGGTCACACGGGCACCGGCCACCAGTCGGGATCGAGCACCTGGTCGACGCTGTAGGGGCAGGCCGCGGGCAGGGCCGCCTCGCCGGCCGCCGGCCCCAGCGCGGCCAAGGCCGCGCGGCGGGCCGTCGACCAATGGCGGTCCAGCCCGTCTTCCCGCAAGCGCACGGCCAGGCTGGGGCTGTCCTGGACGATCGCCCGGCAGCGGTCGCGCACCGCCACGATCGCCTGGCGCGTCGCGGCGAGGTCGGTGTCCGGGCCGGGCTGCGCCAGCCGAATCAGCTGCTCCAGGAGATGGATGGTCTCGGCGCCCAGGGCATAGGCGTCCTTGCGCCCCATGCTCTCCACCGCCTCGGCCAAGTTCTCCAGGTCGAGCGGAATATCCGCGCCCTCGGCCGCCAATTCGCGCATGCGGGCAGCCTGGTCCTGGGTCCAGGCATAGAAGTCGTATTCGTCATAGGTCGGCGTTGCGGACATGCGTCGATCCCGTCCTATGGCGCTGGCCAGTCGTCACGGTCCGGCGGGAGCATACGACAGGGGGCAGGGCCGGAGCGAGTCGAATGCCGTGCCCTTGCTACTCGCGATGGTCATCGCGCGAACTTCACCATTTCTTCAAAGATTAGACTCAAAGTCGGATGCAGGGGAGGAATCGGGTGCCGCATGGCGGGCTGCCATCGGGCCGGGTTTGCGCCCCGGTCCGCACGCCCAGCCGGGAAGTCGATGATTTGAGCGTAGATCCGGTGCTGTCCCAGCCTCTTGCCGGCGAGATCGAGGCGGCACGGACGGCGGCGTGGGCGCGGCACGGCTTGGATGTTTTCCCCGACGACGGCCGGCTGGATCCTGTGGTCAGCCTGGCGGCTTCGCTCATCCGCGCGCCGCTGGCGTGGATCGGCCTATTCGGCCGTGCCGAGATCCGGGTGCCGGCCCGCATCGGCTGCTCGCTTCGCCGCCTGCCCCGCACCGGCGCGACCGCCGCCGCGCTGCCGGAACTCCGGTTCCATGCCGGCGTGCCGCTGGTCGACCGCGACGGCGCTTGCCTCGGCACCCTGGCCATCGGCGACGTGGTGCCACGCGCCGACCTCAGCCCGGTCGAACACGCTCAGCTGACGCAGCTTGCCCGGCTGGCCATGGCCGAGATCGAGCACTGGTCGGACGGCCGGCGACGCGCCCGGGCAGACCAGGACCGGGCCGTGACCGACCGGCTGATCGGCCTGATCGCAGCGGCGCCGACCCTGCCGGCGGCCCTGGAGCATCTGGCCATGGAGCTTGGCGGCCTGGCCGGCGCCGCCCTCGCCACGGCGACCCGGGTCGCGCCCGACGGCCACGAGAGCATCTGCGTCGCCGCCTGGGCCCGGCCCGGCATCCGCGCGACCGACCGGATCGATCCGACGTTGATCGGCCCGGCCGTCCGGGACCGCCGAGCCATCGTCGTCGAAAGCCGGACCGCTCCGCTCCGGTTGGCGGCCGACGCTGGCCAGATGGGGCAGATCTGCCTGCCGCTGCCCGGATCGCGACTGGCCCTGTCGTTCGGCTTCGCCGAGGCACGGGCCGACCTGCATGCGACGGCCGACCGGCTGGCGCTGATTTGCGCACCACTCGGCGCCGTGCTGGGCCTGCGCCAGCGGGCCGCGGCGCTCGACAGCCTGCCGGCGCGGGCGGCGCTGCTCGACGCCAGCGGCCGCATCCTGCTGACCAATGAGCGCTGGCGGGCCTTCGCTCGGGACATCCCGTCAGGGCAGGACGCCGGCGCCGTGGGCGATGCCTATCCTGCCCTGCGCGACCGGCTGGCGGTCGCCGATGCGCCCGACGGCGGCCTGGCGGGCGCGCTGCGCGCCGTGCTGGCCGGCGAGGCTGGGTCCTGCGCCGCCGATTACGCGATCGACGCCGGCGCCGGCCGGCGGTGGTTCCGTCTCCTGGCGACTCCGGTCTCGGCCGAGCGACGGGACGGCGCGGTGGTGATGCATGTCGAGATCACCGAGCTCAAGCGCTCCCAGCAGCAGCTGGACGCGGCCCGCCAGGCCGCCGAATCGGCGCAGCGGGCGCAGGCGGCGTTCCTGGCCAACATGAGCCACGAGCTGCGGACGCCGCTGAACGCCATCATCGGCTTCGCGCAGATCATGGACGCCGCGGTGTTCGGGCCGATCGGCAATCCGCGCTACAGGGACTATGTGGCCGACATCCAGACGAGCGGCCACCGGCTGCTGGCCATCATCGACGACATCCTGGACCTGAGCCGGATCGAGGCCGACCGCTACGCCCTGTCCGAAGACCGGGTCGAGCTGAACGCGCTGCTGGACGAGGTGCTGCGCGCGGTCGAGCCGATCAGCCGGCCGCGGCCGATCCGGGTGGTGCCGAGCAGCGCCACCTGGTCCGACCTCTGGCTGCGCGTCGACCGTCGGGCCCTGCGCCAGGCGCTCGGACATTTGGTGATCAACGCGGTCAAGTTCTCGGAAGCCGGGACGCCGATCGAAGTCCGCAGCCATTTCGATCCCGAGCGCGGCATCGGCATCGCGATCCTGGATCATGGCTGCGGCATGTCGGCGGCCGAGATCGAGCAGGCGCTGCGGCCATTCCGCCAAAACGAAAGCCTGACCCGGCGCCCCGAGGAAGGCATCGGCCTGGGCCTGCCGCTGGCCAATCGCATGGTTGCCCTGCATGGCGGGTCCCTGGCGATCGACAGCATGCCGGGCGTCGGCACGACGGTGCGGGTCACGCTGCCGAGCGACCGGGTCGAGCGCATCCCCTGCGCCCTTCACCGCCGGGTTTGATCAGCCGAGGCGGATCACGCCGCCGGGCTGCTGAACCGCCTGTGCGGAGCCGTCGCTGACCGAAAGCGTTGAATCTCGCACGCGAATCGCAATATGTCTTGCCCGCAGCAGGAAAGAGTTTCGACCATCATGGCATCGCCACGCACTGCCGCGGCCGAGGACCGCCTCACCGTCGCCGAGGTCGCCGTGGTCGCAGACGCCTCCCCGAAGGTCGTGTATCGCGTGATTCACGACCATGTCCTCCCTCGCAACCTCTTCGTGACGAAGGGCCACCGGAAGCGCCTGTCGATATCCGTCGCAGGTATCGTGGCGTTCCATTGCACGATTCACGAGAAACTGAACCCGGCAATCCGGAAGGACGTCTTCAACTCGTTCGTTCGCGTGTACCACAACGAGCTGACGCATTGGAGTTGGAAGGAGACTCTATGCAAGAACACGCTCCTCATCGTTTGTGGGCCTCTGACGATTGACGCCGCACCGGACTTCCTCCGTGTTGCCAAGCGGCTTGAAAAGCTCGAAGCAGCCAGGTCGCGGGTCGTAAAGGACCCAGGCATTCTGGGCGGCGAGCCCATAGTGGCCGGGACCCGGGTGCCGGTCTATTGGCTGGCCAACTCGGCCGAGTCGGGGATGACAATCGAGCGGATCCTCGAAGCCTATCCCTCGCTCAGCCGAGATGACGTCGAGCTGGGCATCCTCTGGGCGAAAGCGAACCCGCCTCAGGGTCGCCCGAAGACCATTCGACCAAACCCAGGCTCCACGGTTGCCGCCACGCACTACCCCCGGCGACCACGGAATGCTGAAGCTACTCGTTGATGAGTGCCTAAGTCCTGAGCTCGTCAAACTCGCTCGGTCGAACGGTCATCCTGAAGCAACCCATGTCACCTGGCTCGGTCACCGCGGTCGCCAGGATTGGAACTTAATCAAGGTCATCGTCGAGGGCGACTACACCTTCGTCACTGCCAACTCCTACGACTTCCGGGGGCCCGCCAGGACCCCCGGACTGTCGGGCCATCATGCCCACGTGGAGCTCCACTGCGGCCTTATTTGCCTCACGGCCCTCAGGATGGACATCCACCTCCAGCATGAGCTGTTCGAGGTTGCCCTTCGGGAACTCGAAGCCGACTGCGACCTGGTGAACTTGGCCTTAGAGGTCATGATCGAGGGCGACCATATCGTTGCCCGCAAATACCCAATCCCACGTTCCGGTCCCTACGCACGATAGGACGCCACCGATTTCGCGTTTCCCGTTGCGCGGCTTTCACCCGAACCGGCCACCGCTCTCCAACCTACTCCGATGCGAGAAGGACTCCGCCGGGTTTGATCAGCCGAGGCGGATCACGCCGCCCGGCTCGATCACCGCCGCGCTGCCGGACGGGAAGGCGGCTTGGGCGTCGGCGGCCAGGACCAGCAGCGGCAGGGTCGGGTACCCCAGCTCGCGCGCGACGATGATGCCCAGGCCCAGGATGGCGTCGAGCCTGCCCAGCACGATGCCGGCCGGCGCCTGACCGCGCGCGATCAGCTCCAGCAGCACCGCGCTGCCCGAGCTGGAGCCGCGGGTGGCCGGCAGCATCAGGATGGTGCCCGCGATCGACTGCCCTGGCGCTTCGCCGCGCGGGTCGGTCAGGCGGCCGCTCAGCGGATCGACGCCGCCCCAGAAGCTGAGCGGCTGGCCCAGGCGCAACACCGGACCCCGGGCCGTGCCGTCGATGGCGACCTGGCCTTGCGCCTCGGGGCCTACCGCCACGGCCCGTCGTCCCGCCGCACCTGGCCCGCGACGGCGCTCTCGACGCAGTCGGCGAGCGTTCCGAACACCACGTCATAGCCGGTGTTCGCCGGCGTGTAGTGCGCGAACTTGCCGGAATTGGTCATCAGCACGCCGCCGCCCGGCGGCAGCACCGGCGCCACCACCACGCAGGTATCGGCCACCAGGACCACGCCGGCCGCCACCAGCGCCGCGGCCCGGGCCGCGTCGAGGGCGTCGAGGGTATGGCGGCCGGTGCAGGCATAGATCGGCACCGCCGTCCGCCGGCCACCCAGCAGCGCCGCCAGCCGCTCGATCTCGGCGATCGACAGATGCGGGCTGCCGATGGCCACGGCGTCGATCGGCCCGTGCGCCGGGCCGGTCGACAGACGGTCGCGCGCCATTGCCAGGTCGGCGGCGCCGGGCCGCAGCCGCGGTACCGGACGCTCGCCGGTTGCCGCCGCCTCGGTCGGCGCTTCAGGCGTGACGCCCACGATGTGGAACAAGCCGACGGCGCCGCTCGAGGCCGCGGCGGCGCCCAGCGCCTTCAGCCGGTCCTCGTCGAGCGGCGGCGCCAGGCCGGTCAGCACTGGGACGGCGTCGCCCACGGCGGCGCCAAGCCAGGCGCCGAGCACCGGGAAGAAGGCGTCGTCACCGGTGAGCGCGGCCGGCAGCCCGTCCAGCTCGACCACCACGCCGCCCTGTCGCCGCTCGTCGAGGTGGAAGCCCACGCGCGGCGCGTAGCCGGACAGCGCGGCGGCGATGTCCAGGAAATCGCCATAGCGGTCGGTGCGAGCCCCCAGCACCGAATTGCAGAACACGATGGCGTTGCTCTCGCCCCAGGCGACATGCTGGCCGAAGGCCGGCCGGTGGCCGGCCTGGTAGGGCGCGCAGGTCCAGGTCGGGCGGCAGCCGAGCGCGGCGTACGCCGCCATCATCCGGCGCGCCATCGCCTCGGCGGCGGGCTCGTGCCGCACCCGCCCGGCATGGACCAGGTCGAGGCCACCGACATTCAGGGTGGTCGGCACCGCGACCCGGCCGCCCTGGGCCACCAGCATCTCGACGAAGGCCGTGCCGCTGTCGCCGTGATACAGGCAGCCGTCGACATGCACCGAGGCGATCGGCACCAGCTGGTCGGCGGCCAGCATGCGCGCCGTTTCGGCGACGATGCGCAGGGCGGTGGCAGCGGCCTGCCCGCGGCTGCCGGCCAGGATCTCGCGCTGAGCTATATCAAGCTGCAGCACGGCAGCCTCCGCCTATGTCGTTTCGGCCACGCAACGATACCGCTTGCCGGCAAACTTGATAGCAAAAAAGGCAGTGTATAGGCCCAATCTCCGATGAATAGTCAAATAATAGTGGCGCAACTGCACATCGTCGCGTAGGTTGCCGATCCCACGACCGGCCAATGCGGAGGCTCCAGCATGACAGCTGTCCCCCCACACCGGGCGCGCGCGACTGTGTCGGCCATCCTGCTCGTCATGGGCTTGTCCGGATGTGCCGAGGTTCCTGCCTGGCTTCGCCCACAGGGGACCGATGCGCCCCAAGCCGCGGCTGTGCCCGCGGCCCAACCCCGACCGGACTCGGAGTCCGTCCCCGTCGCCCAGCTGGCGTTCGCGCTGGCGCCCCAGCGCGAGGATCTGGTACCGCCGAGCCCGACCTGCAGCCCGCCGGACGACTGGCTCGAACATGCCAGCCTACTCCAGGGCGGCATCGAGGAGGGCGTCGCATCGTGGTACGGGCGACGCCGTCCCCGGCGCCGGAACGGCAAGGTCATGACAGTCTCGGCAGATCGCCAACGGTTCGATCCGATGGCCATGACCGCGGCCCATCGCACCCTGCCCTTCGGGACCCAGCTGCGGGTCACCAACCTGGTCAACGGCCGCACCGTCGTGGTGCGGATCAACGACCGCGGCCCGCAGAGCCGGAAGCGGATCCTCGATCTCAGCTACGGCGCCGCCGAGGAGCTGGGCATGGTTCGCGCCGGCACCACGCGGGTCTCGGTGCGGCTGATCGCGCTGGGTGGCGTCGACCGTCCGGCGCTTCCCCCGCGGCCCGAGCCCGACGGCTGTTGATGTCCCGCCCCGTCCGCCCAACCGGGCGGACGGGGCGGGCTTCACATGACGCGCAGGATGATGATCACGGCGATCGCGCCCCAGACGATCGCGTTGATCGTCATCCGGAAGATCTGGCGCTGCTCGCCGTCCTTGGCCATCCCCAACAGGTCGCACAGCCAGTCCCCCGGCTGCAGGAGCGGGTTCATCAGTCCATCCACTGGGCCATGACGGCCTTGACTTGCTGGGCCTGGATCGCCTGGTGCAGCCACTGGTCGACGAACGCCTTCCACACCGGATCGCGCTGCAGCCAGTAGGCCTTCTCGGAGAAGTTGAAGGGCTTGTCGGGATGGATCGAGCACAGACCGGGCCGGAGCTTCTGCTGCAGCCGGGTCTCGCTGGCATCGGTGATCATGACGTCGGCCTTGCCCGCCAGCAGCTGGTCGAAGATCGTGACGTTATCGTTATAGACCTCGATCGCGGCCTGCTTGAGGTTGGCGCGATCAAACTTTTCGTTGGTGCCGCCGGGATTGGTGATGACCCGCACGCCCGCCTTGTCGATCTCGGCCAGGGACGCGTACTTGGCGGTGTCGGCGCAGCGCGCGATCGCCGCCTTGCCGTCGACCAGGTAGGGCAGGCTGAACAGGCCGACCTTCTGGCGGTCCAGGGTCACCGAGACGCCGCCCATGGCGATGTCGAACTTGTCGGCCTTGAAGTCGTCCATCAGGGACGGCCAGCTAGTCTTGACCACCGTGAGCTCGACGCCCAGCGCCTTGGCCAGGTCGGCCGCCAGCTCGATGTCGATGCCCTCGAACTGCTTGCTGTCCGGGTTGAGGTAGGTGAACGGTTTGTAATCGCCGGTGCTGCCGACGCGCAGGACCTTGTCGGCCAGGATCTTGTCCAGGCGGCTGTCGGCGGCATGGGCGGCCGGCAGCCAGGCCAGCACGGCAGCGGCGATGAGGGCGGTGAAGCGCATACATATCCTCCCGAGCGGTCCGGGCCATCATGGCGGCCGGACGGCTTAGGCGGAAGGCTTATGCGGGGACCAGTCCACCCTTACCGGCTTCGGTCCTGGGCGCCGTGCCAAACCCGCATGATGCGGACCTCATCGCCCACGACCCGGTACACCAGGACATACGGTCGAACCACTGTCAGCTCACGATAGCGACCAACTGGCCGCCCCCGCAGTGGGAAGCTCGCAAGCTCGTCGCCAGCAGTGCCAAGCCGTTCGATCAGCCGACCGGCGGCAATCGGGCTGAACTGCGCCACATAGCGGGCGATCCGCGCCAAGTCGGCCAACGACCGCCTCGTCCAGACGACTTCGATCAAACGTAGTCGTCAGGCTCGAACGGAATCGTCGGATCGCCCGCCAGCCGAGCCAGCCATTGCCGCACGATCCGGTGCGGGTAAACCTTGCCTTCGGCCACATCCCGCTCTGCCTCGGCGAGCGCCTTGGCCTTCGCCTCACTGTCCTCGATATCGAATACGCCCGTCTCGGGCGCTGATTCCGCCATGACCGTCTCCCAGAGCCGGGTACTATATCAGCATCGCGTGGCAAGGGCGAGCCACCGGTCGGGGAACGGCGGCGATGCCGACCTACGCCGCCGCCACGTCTGCCACGCCGGGGTCGTAATTCGGCACCGGGGCCTGGGCGTCGTTGTAGAGGCTGGTCGCCGCCGCCCCGACCACTGGATCCTCGAGGATGGCCGGGAAATTGCCGGCCAGCTCCCAGGCCTGGAAGAACGGCTTCCAGTCGATCCGGGTCACCAACTCGGCCAGATCGTAGTCCTCGAACACGGTCAGGCCGGGCTTGAGCGGCGCCGGCGGCGCGTAGGCCGCCCAGTCGAGCGCCGCCTTGTTGGCACGCGCCTGGGCCAGCGGCAGCCGCACCTTGGCCATCTGGGCCGCGTTGTGGGCGACCCGGATGCGCTCGTACTCGCGGCCGACCTCGGCCACGAAGCCGTCGCGCTGCTCGGCCGACAGCAGGGCGCCGGCGACGCCGACCGCGCGGCTGGCGTCGGCGACATAGACCACCGGCCCGTGGTAGTTGGGCGCGATCTTGACGGCGGTGTGGACCTTCGAGGTGGTGGCGCCACCGATCAGCAGCGGCAGCGTGAAGCCCTGGCGCGTCATCTCGTCGGCGCCCAGGCGCCGCGCCTCGTCCCGGATCTTGGCCGCCAGCACCATGACGCCGAGGTCGACGACCTCGTGGTTGTTGCACTGCAGCACAACGCCCACGATGTTCTTGCCGATGTCGTGGACGTCGCCCTTGACCGTGGCCATCACCACCTTGCCGTTGGCCTGGCGGGCCTCTCCGGGCCGCTTTTCGGCCTCGATACGGCGGGCCCGGGCGGCGGATAACATGGCGATTAACGGTCGTCCGGGCGCTCGGTCTTAAACACATGGTTGCGGCGCCGCGAGCCTCTCTGCGAGCCCGGCGGCGATTCACCATTCAAATCTGAATGATAACTAGCTAAGGTTGAAATAGGGCGAATCATCCGGGTTGATCGCCTGTCGGCCAGGCGATCGATGAGTGTTCTCGGATTTGAGAAGCCCCTGAGGGCAACGGCAGCGGGACAGTACCTTGGGTACTCGCTCCAACAGCTACGGCTATGCCATCACCTGCTAAAGGCCCCCGACGGTGATACCGTCTCGCTAGAGTACGTAGACGACGTTGGTGTCCACCGCGCAGACGGGACCTTGCTGCTCGAACAATCCAAGAGCGCTTTGACCGGAAATCCCGCGGCAGACCGAGCGGAGGACCTCTGGAAGTCGTTCGCGAACTGGGCGGACCTGTGCGTCGAGGAGAAGGTCGATCCGAACACCACCGACTTTCGCCTGTATGTTACCCCGGTGAAGACGGGGGCGCTGGTTGGCCAACTCCACACTGCGAGCAAGGGGGGAAGCCGTCAAGACGGCCCTGGCCAAGATCAAGAGCCTGATCGATCCGAAAAGGCCCGACGCGGGCTGCGCACCTCATGTTTCGCGGTTCCTTAAGGCTGGCGACCCAATCTGCCGCCTGATCATCACGCGATTCCAGCTGATGACCGAAGCCGATCCTGTCGAGAGCGTGCGGGAATTCGTCCGCGCCGGCCTCCCATCCGAGGCGCAGGACGACCTGACCGCGGCCGCCGTCGGCATGGCTCGGGATCGCATCGACAAGCTCATCCGAGAGCGGCAGGTGCCCGTCCTGTCGGCGACGAACTTCCGGCGCCAGTTTCAGACCTTCGCGCGCCGATCCAACCTGACAAACCTCCTGACGTCCAAGGCGCCAGAGCCTACCTCAAGCGCCATCCAGGATTTGGTCAATGTGGCACCAACTTTCGTTCGCCAGCTTCATGCTATCGACGCCAGCAACGACATGCTCGTCACGGCGGTCAGCGACTACCTGCGCACCACGACGGATAAAGTCCTCTGGGCGGACCAGGGGACCATAGTGGAGGATTCGCTCAAGGATCTCGACGCACAACTAGTGCGTCGGCACAGGATTGTCCGCGACGAGGTCGAAGATATACACGCCGCCAAGGATGAGCCGTTCCGAGGCCGAGCCGTCTACCGCCAGTGCACGGAGACCACTCTACCCTTGGACGGCCAGCCTCTACCGAGCCACTTTGTGGCCGGAGCTTACAACTGCCTCGCCGACGCGCGACGGGTGGGGTGGCATCCTTTGTACGAGACGCTTTTTGCTGAGGAATGAGCGCCATGGCCGAGCCTGAAATGTCGCCAGTCGCCCTCGTCCAAAACGCGGCATTCGGGTCACTCCTGCTGTGGAGCTTCGGACGGGGGTATCAGGCGGAGGGGGTTGGCGATCTCCCCATTCTGACATCGTTCTTCCTCACACTGCCGCTGATCCTGTACGGGCCGACCATGCGGGTGATCCGATCGACGAACCAGGGCTCGGGCTTGGCGAAGTTCGTGGCCAAGCTGGGGGAGGAGCGTGAACGGCTGTTCGCGGTCCACGACCGGGCGCTCGCCATGCGCGGCTTGACGCTGGAGTCTCTTGGCGCAGGAATTTCGGCGAAGCTCTTGAAGGTCGACTATCATCGGGGGGTGGTCCGTTCGAACGAAGCCAAGCCGCCGTCACCCCCGGAGCGGCTCAAGCACCACATCGCGAGCGCTGAGAAGGTCGGGCGCTGGTTTGCCCGGTTGCCTGCGAACCAGGTCTTCTCCTTGCTGCAGGTCGAACCCTGATGCACTTCCAGATACTTAAGCTGATCCTTTGGTCGAAGGCCGGCAATGCCCCGCGAGTGGTCGAATTTGAGCCAGGGATGGTCAATGTCATCAGCGGCGCATCCAAAACCGGTAAGTCGGCCGTGATCCCGATCATCGACTACTGCCTGGCGTCGGGAAAATGCAGCATCCCCGTCGGCACAATTCGGACCGCCTGTTCATGGTTCGGCGTCGTGATCGAAACCATGGAAGGGCAGAAGCTCCTGGCGCGGCGCGAGCCCGTCGACGCCCGCCAGACTGGCGACATGTTCATTCTGGAGGGCAACACGGTTGAGGTGCCGGAACAGGCGCCGACCAAGAACATCACTGCCGACGCCGTAAAGCGGATTCTGGATAGGCTCGCAGGTCTATCACAGCTTGGATTAAACCCAGACGCCGAGATTGCCCGCGTCGGTTTCCGAGATCTGATGGCTTTCACCTTCCAGCCGCAATACATCGTGGCGAACCCGATGGTGTTGTACTATAACGCCGATACGACCGAACACCGGGAGAAACTAGAGGCGATTTTTCCATATGTCCTCGGCGCCCTGACGCCGGAGATGCTGGCGGCGCGCTGGGAGATTGAGCGGCTGACCCGCGACTTGCGGCGCAAGGAGGCGGCCTTACAGGCCGCCAAGACGGCAGTACGAGCCTGGCAGACGGAAACGCGGGCGTGGCTCCGCAATGCGATCGAGTTCGGCCTGCTTCCGGTCGACACCATCATTCCGACTGAATGGAACGAGGTGGTCGATCTGCTTCGGCGTGCGGCTAGCACGAACACGCGCGCAGCGTTCACAACCCTCGGCACCATCGAGCCAACGATGCAGCAGCTTCACGCACTGCGTCAGGCGGAAAGTGAGGCTGCGGCGAACCTGGCCGATCAGCGCCAGCGGCTGAACGAGATCCGGCGGCTCTTGAGCACAAGCGAGACGTTCGGCTCTGCCATTCGGATCCAGCGCGATCGTTTGAACATCGCAAGCTGGCTGCGCGCCCGGGCGGACGACGCTGATGACCCTGTGGTTATCCTCAGCGAAGGCGGGCGCGACAAGCTCGACGCCCTGACCGAGGCTCTGGCGGGCATCGACGTTCAGCTGCGCACCCAGCCCAGCCTCTCGGACGCTTTCGACAAGGAGCAGCTCAGGCTGCGCGCGGAGGTGGAGACCGCTACCGCCCAGCTCACGGCGGTTCGACAGGAGATCTCTTTGCTCGAGCAGCGGTCGGCGCAGGTACGCGAAGCGACCTATCGCCAGGACCGGATCGAGCGGTTCATCGGCCGGCTCGAGCAGGCGCTCGTGTCGTTCGACCGATCCGAAGAGGGCTCCGACCTCGTCGAGGAGATCGCACGGCTGAAGGGCCGGATCGAGGAGCTGCGGGGCATCTATTCCGAGGCCCAGGTCGGTCGAAAGACCGCGAATGCCCTACGCCAGATCGAGAACTTTGCTGCGGCGATCCTCCCCACCTTGGACGCCGAATGGCCGAACGCCCCAATCCAGCTTGTGATCAACGACCTGACCATCAAGGTCGTCCACACCGAGCGCGAGGACTACCTCTGGGAGATCGGAAGTGGCGCGAACTGGCTCGCCTACCATGTGGCCGTCACGCTCGCCCTGCAGCGTTTTTTCACCGGCGAGGTCAACCATCCTGTCCCTGGGGTGCTGATCTACGACCAGCCTAGCCAGGTCTATTTCCCGCGCGGCTTTGATATGGTTGACCCGGTGAGCCCGCTCGGACGGTCCCGCGATGAGGATATCGCTGCGGTGCGCAAGGTATTTGAAGCCATGGGACAGGAGATCGTACGGGCCAAAGGCCAGTTGCAGGCCATCGTCCTGGACCACGCCGGCACGGATGTCTGGGGCGAGATCGACGGCGTGATCCTGGTCCATCAATGGCGCGGCTCCGAGAAACTCGTTCCGGCCGCATGGCTTGGAGAAACGTCGAGCGAGCCAAACAGCGCCTGAAGGGCCGGCTGGCCGAGCTACAGAAGCTTCGGGATAATGTCCTCGCCGACGCCGAAGCGGCAGAGCGCGACACAAGCGACGGGGCCGCGCCGAAAATCACGCCGGAGAAGCTACGCACCTTCACGGCGCGGTGCGGCGCGGCAGGATCCTTGGATACCCGTCAACAGCGTCGATGCCCGCAATGCGCCCGATGAACACCCCTCACGCCGCCGCCGCGTCCGCCACGCCGGGGTCGTAGTTCAGCACCGGGGCCAGCCAGCGCTCGACCTCGGCCAGGTCGATGCCCTTGCGCCGGGCATAGTCGGCGGCCTGGTCGCGCTCGATCTTGCCGACCCCGAAATAGCGGCTCTCGGGATGGGCGAAATAGAGGCCGGCCACCGCCGCCGTCGGGGTCATAGCGCAACTGTCGGTCAGGTGCAGGCCGGTCAGGCGCTCGGCATCGAGCAGCCGGAACAGGGTGCGCTTCTCGGTGTGGTCGGGGCAGGCCGGATAGCCGGGCGCCGGGCGGATGCCGCGATAGGCCTCGGCGATCAGCTGCTCGTTGCTCAGGCTCTCGTCGGCCGCATAGCCCCAGATCTCGCGCCTGACCCGTTCGTGCAGCCGCTCGGCGAAGGCCTCGGCCAGCCGGTCGCCGAGGGCCTTGACCAGGATCGCGCTGTAGTCGTCGTTCTGGGCTGCGAATTCGCGCGCCTTGTCTTCGATGCCGCGCCCGGCCGTGACCGCGAAGCCGCCCAGCCAATCGACCGCACCCGCCGCCCGCGGCATGACGAAGTCGGCCAGCGCATGGTTGGCCCGGGCGCGGCCCTCGCGGGCCATCTGCTGGCGCAGGGTGTGGAAGCGGGCCAGCACCGCCGAGCGCTCGACATCGGCATAGACTTCGATGTCGTCCTCGACGGCGTTGGCCGGCCACAGCCCGACCACGCCGCGCGCCACCGTCCAGTGCTCGCCGATCAGGCGCTGCAGCATGGCCTGGGCGTCGTTGTAGAGGCTGGTCGCCGCCGCCCCGACCACCGGATCCTCGAGGATGGCCGGGAAATTGCCGGCCAGCTCCCAGGCCTGGAAGAACGGCTTCCAGTCGATCCGGGTCACCAACTCGGCCAGATCGTAGTCCTCGAACACGGTCAGGCCGGGCTTGAGCGGCGCCGGCGGCGCGTAGGCCGCCCAGTCGAGCGCCGCCTTGTTGGCACGCGCCTGGGCCAGCGGCAGCCGCACCTTGGCCATCTGGGCCGCGTTGTGGGCGACCCGGATGCGCTCGTACTCGCGGCCGACCTCGGCCACGAAGCCGTCGCGCTGCTCGGCCGACAGCAGGGCGCCGGCGACGCCGACCGCGCGGCTGGCGTCGGCGACATAGACCACCGGCCCGTGGTAGTTGGGCGCGATCTTGACGGCGGTGTGGACCTTCGAGGTGGTGGCGCCACCGATCAGCAGCGGCAGCGTAAAGCCCTGGCGCGTCATCTCGCCGGCGACGTAGCGCATCTCGTCCAGGCTGGGCGTGATCAGCCCCGACAGGCCGATCAGGTCGGCGCCCAGGCGCCGGGCCTCGTCCAGGATCTTGGCCGCCGGCACCATGACGCCGAGGTCCACGACCTCGTAGTTGTTGCACTGCAGCACGACGCCCACGATGTTCTTGCCGATATCGTGGACGTCGCCCTTGACCGTGGCCATCACCACCTTGCCGTTGGCCTGGCGGGCTTCGCCGGGCTGCTTTTCGGCCTCGATGAAGGGCAGCAGGTAGGCGACCGCCTTCTTCATCACGCGCGCCGACTTCACGACCTGGGGCAGGAACATCTTGCCGCTGCCGAACAGGTCGCCGACGACGTTCATGCCGTCCATCAGCGGCCCTTCGATCACCTGCAGCGGCCGCGCGGCCTCCAGGCGCGCCGCCTCGGTGTCCGCCTCGATGAAATCGGTGATGCCGTGGACCAGGGCGTGGACCAGGCGCTCGGTAACCGTGCCCTCGCGCCACGCCAGGCTGACCGTCTCCTTGGCGGCACCGCCGGCCTTGTAGCGGTCCGCGACCTCCAGCAGCCGGTCGGTGGCATCGGGCCGCCGGTTCAGCATCACGTCCTCGACCCGGTCGCGCAGATCAGGCGGGATGTCCTCATAGACCGGCAGCTCGCCGGCATTGACGATCGCCATGTCCAGACCGGCGGCGATGCCATGGTACAGGAACACCGCGTGCATCGCCTGGCGCACCGGGTTGTTGCCGCGGAAGCTGAACGACACGTTCGACAAGCCGCCCGACACCCGGGCGTGAGGCAGGGTTTGCTTGATCCGGCGCGTCGCCTCGAAGAAGGCGACGGCATAGTCGTTGTGCTCCTCGATCCCGGTGGCGACGGCGAAGATATTGGGGTCGAAGATGATGTCCTCGGCCGGGAACCCGACCCGCTCGGTCAGGAGGCGGTAGGCGCGGGCGCAGATCTCGACCTTGCGGTCGGCGGTCTCGGCCTGCCCGGCCTCGTCGAAGGCCATGACCACCACGGCCGCGCCATAGCGCCGGACCAGCCGGGCGGTGCGCAGGAACGGCTCCTCGCCTTCCTTCAGGCTGATCGAATTGACGATCGGCTTGCCCTGCACGCATTTGAGGCCGGCCTCGATGACCGCCCATTTCGAGCTGTCGATCATGATCGGCACGCGGGCAATGTCGGGCTCGGCCGCGATCAGGCGCAGGAAGCGGACCATCGCCGCCTCGGAGTCGAGCATCCCCTCGTCCATGTTGACGTCGAGGATCTGGGCGCCGTTCTGGACCTGCTCGCGCGCGACATCGAGGGCGGCCTCGAAGTTGCCGTCGACGATCAGCTTGCGGAAGCGGGCGGAGCCGGTGACGTTGGTC
>CAZEFK010000037.1:0-40904 GCA_964511405.1 uncultured Comamonadaceae bacterium
CTGGCGTCATCACAGCCGCACCCGGGGGTCGACGACCACGTACAGCAGGTCGATGGCGAAATTCACCAGCACGTAGATCCCGGCGATCACCAGCAGGGCGCCCTGGATCACCGGATAGTCGCGGCGCAGCACGGCCGAGACCACCAGGTTGCCGACGCCGGGCAGGGCGAACACGGTTTCGGTCACGATGGCGCCGCCCAGCAGCAGCGCCAGGGTCACGCCGATTACGGTCAGGATCGGGATGAAGGCGCTGCGCAGCGCATGCTTCAGCACCACCGCCGCCTCGCCCAGGCCCTTGGCCCGGCAGGTGCGGATGAAGTCCTCGTGCAGCACGTCCAGCATGCTGCCGCGGGTGAAGCGGGTGATCAGCGCCGAGTTGATCACTCCAAGCACGACCGCGGGCAGGATCAGGTAGCTCAGATGCTCGATCAGGCCGGCGTCGGGGGCGCCATAGCCCGAGACCGGGAACCAGGTGCGGTCGACCGCGAACAGCTCGATCAGCACCAGCGCCAGCCAGAAGCTGGGGATGCTGGCGCCGAGCATGGCGAAGCCCAGCACCAGGCGGTCGAGCCAGCTGTCGCGGAACACCGCCGAGACGATGCCGGCGGGCAGCGCGACCGCGACGGCGATGGCGAGCGACAGCAGGGTCAGGAGCAGGGTCGGCTCGGCGCGCTCGCCCAGCGCCTGCAGCACCGGCCGGCCCAGGAAGATCGACTGGCCGAGGTCGCCATGGAGCAGGGCGCCGGCCCAGATCACGAACTGGACCGGCAGCGGCCGGTCCAGCCCCAGGCTGGCGCGCATCTCCGCCGCCGCCTCAGGCGTGGCGTCGGCGCCCACCAGGATGGCGGCCGGATCGCCCGGCATTACCCGGACGATCACGAACACGCCGACCGCCACCACGGCCAGGACCACGGCCATGCCGCCCAACCGGTTGAGCAGGAAGCGCAGCATGGCCGGCCGCCTATTTCTCGATCCAGGCGTTCCAGAAGTGCGGCCAGGCCGCCGGCTGGAAGCCCTTGAGGCGGCTGGACCGGGCGCTCAGCGCGTTGAAGTCGCCGATCTTGATCGCCGGCACTTCGGTGAACAGCAGCTGCTGGACGTCGTCCCACAGCTTCTCGCGCTTGGCCGGATCGGACTCGGCGTTGAACGCGGCCAGCACCTTGTGCTTGGCCTCGGTCGACCACCAGCCCGGGGCGCTGTCGCTGCCGGCGATGGTCAGGGTCGGCTCGGGCAGGAAGGGGCTGTGGGTGATGTAGATCTCCCACAGCCCGGGCTCGTTGCGGCGCTGGACCAGCGTCGCCCAGTCATTGACCTGCATGTCGACGTTGAGGCCCGCGGCCTGCATCTGCTCGACCGCCACAAGCGCCATCTTGTAGTGGAATTCGTACTGGGTGCTGGTCAGCAGCCGGATCGGCTCGCCCTTGTAGCCGGCCTTGGCGGCCAGCGCCTTGGCCTTCTCGGGATCGTTGAGGTTGTAGTGGTCCTTGACCCCGACGTCGGAATGGAACACCAGCCCGGGCGGATAGAAGGCGCCGTCGACGTCGTAGAACTCCTTGAAGCCGAAGGCCGCCTCCAGCATGTCGGACTCGCCCAGCGCCGCCTGCACCGCCTGGCGCATCAACGGATTGGCCAGCACGCCCTGCTTGGTGTTCATGACCATCACGGGATAGCCGAAGGGCTTCAGCAGCAGCGGCTCGACCTCGGGCTTGCCCTTCAGCCGGTCCATGGATTCCACCGGCAGCGTGTCGGCGAAGTCGAACTGGTTGACCAGCACGCCCTGGATGCGGGTGTTGGCATCGGGCACCGGCACGAAGCGCAGCTCGTCCAGATAGGCCGTGCGCTTGCCGCCATAGCCGTTGGGCGCGTCGTCGCGGGCGGCGTAGTCGGCGAAGCGGGTCAGCCGGATGTACTGGTCGGGCACCCGCTCCTTGAACGCATAGGGCCCGGTGCCGATGAACTTGGTCATCGGCGCGGCCTGGTTGCCGGCCGGCAGCACCACCGCGGCCGAGTTGTTGAGCGACAGCAGCGCCATCAGCGGCGCATAGGGCTCCTTGAGCTGGATCACGACGGTCGCGGGGTCGGGGGCGGTGATCCCGGCGATCTCGGCGGAGGCTTGCTGGCCGCGGCTGGCGACCTTCTCCCAGCGCTCAAGCGACGCCTTGACGTCGGCCGACGTCATGGTCGAGCCGTCGTGGAACTTGACGCCCTGGCGCAGCTTGATCGTGTAGGTCTTGCCGCCGTCGCCGACGGCCGGCTGGTCGGCCGCCAGCAGCGGCACGATCTTGTAGCCGTCGCCGAAGGTATACAGCGTTTCGAAGATATGCTGGCTGATGATGCCGACCAGGTCGGCGGTGCTGGCCATCGGATCGAGCGTGGGCGGCTCGCCGATGGTGGCGATGGTGGCCACGCCGCCCTTGACCGGGTCGGCCTGGGCCGGGGCCGCCAGGGCCAGGGCGGCGCTCAAGAGCAGGGCCCCGGCACCCCAGGGTCGCGGTCGCTGCGTCGGCATCTCCCCTCCTCGCCGTCCGGTATCTCAGACAGGCTTCCGTTATAGTGGACAATCTGACGCTAGCGCGGGCTATAGTCCTGTGCAACAGGTTTGCAACGCGAGTCGACCAACGAGGTGGAGATGGCCAAGCCGACCGAAGGCGCGCTTCCGACCGGACATGCGCGGGCGCGCGGCCTGGACCGCGCGATCGAGCTGCTGGAGTGCCTGCACGGCACCGCCGAGCCGCTGCGCATCGGCGAGATCGCCAAGCGCCTGGGCGCGCCGCGCTCGACCATCTATGAGATCGTCAACCGCTTCGTGGAGGCCGGGATCCTGGAGATCTACGGTGAAGGCCGGGTGTTCTTCGGCCGCACCGTCCATTTCTACGGGACCCATTACCTAAGCGGCAACATGCTGGCCCGCCGCGCCCGCGACGAGGTCGAGCGGCTGGCGCGCCTGACCAACGAGACGTCCGAATTCTGCATGCTGCACGGCAACAAATACACGGTCGTGCACATGCAGACGGGGGCGAAGATGTTCCGGCTGACCTCGGGCATCGGCGCCAAGGTGCCGATCCCGTGGACGGCGTCCGGGCGCCTGCTGCTGGGGCACATGACCCCGGCCGAGCTCGACCGCTTCCTGCCCGACGAGGACTTCGTGCTGCCCGACGGCCGCCTGCTGGAGCGCCGCCACCTCTATGCCGAGATCGAGGCCGCCCGCGCCCAGGGCTTCTTCGAGACCTCGGGCCTGGTCGACAGCTTCACCCATTGCATGGCGGCGCCGATCCGCGATCCCGACGGCGTCGCCATCGCCACCATCTGCTTCGTGGTCACCCGCGACACCGGGCCCGAGCTGCGGCGCGAGCTGAAGGCGCTGCTGATCGGCTCGGCCGCCGCGCTGTCGGCGGCCCCGGCGCGCGGGGACGAGCGGCGGC
Organism: uncultured Comamonadaceae bacterium; assembly: GCA_964511405.1. Classification (GTDB taxonomy): domain Bacteria; phylum Pseudomonadota; class Alphaproteobacteria; order Elsterales; family Elsteraceae; genus CAZEFK01. Next base: position 3,423 of record CAZEFK010000037.1, read on the forward strand.
GGGCGGTTTGAGGTCAATGGCAAGCGCCGGCGTCGTCCCTGAGCAGAGGACGTCTCCGCCGAGGCTTCGCCGCGAGGGCGAGGCCACCGGGGTATCGACGGGCCGCGGTGTCAGTGCATCGCTACCTGATTGGCGAAATTTGGTCGGCCGGGACGTTCTCTTTTCGCAAAGCGTGGATAATATCTTTTGTCAACTTAAAAATATGGAGAGGATCTGTAGGAGACTCCTCGAAATCCGCGAACCGCAAATAATAGGCCTTGGCTTCGGCATCCTTAGCGTGGATGAGCAAGGCTCGGCATCCCCCGATTTCGGCAAGTTGAACGGTGCGCCGCATGGCATCTTTTAGCATCGTGCGGCCGATGCCACGCTTTTGCGCTCGCCGATCCGTGGCTAGCCTGGCGAGAATCAAGACAGGAACTGGATGTCGCCCCAATCCTTTGGTGACACGGGTTGGCGCGTCGGCGAAGTCGACACTGCCGATGACAGCCGTGTAGTAGCCGAGCACAGGGCCGCCCTGGTGCATGACAAGTGTTACAGAGCCCGCTGCGGATTGAGCCTGGAGAGCGTGCTTACGGAGAAAGTTATCAAGCGCTGGTACGCCGCAATTAAAATCGGCGACATCGTGATCTTTGTTCAGCTTCTCCAGCACCCAGCGGGACACCGGTTTATTCCTCGAGAAGGCTGGGCGTCTCGAGGAAGGCGCGCAGGCGAGTGTCATCGCGGGCGGGCCGGTCGAGGATCGCTTGGAAGGCAGCCCATGCTTCCGGATCCAAGAGGAAGACCCGTCGGTCGGCGAGGGTGTCGGCCGCTTCCTTGAGGCTGGCCTGGGTCACGAAGCTGCTCACTGGGACGCCGGCGTGGGCAGCCGCGCGCTCAAGCATCAATTTGGCGTCCGGTGTAATGCGCAATTCGAGACGGTGCTCTTTGGTGGCCCTCCGCCGCTTCGCGTCAGCAGCGGGCGGGACCGCGTCGCTGATCTGGTCCATATGTCTCTCCCAACAGGGCGTGTCGCCGCCCCATCCGTAGTCGCCTGATTGGGGGCGACGAAGGGAGTAGATGGTGTACGGACATTCGCCGGTCAAGATCGGTGTACGGTTTTTGTACGGACGCTCGCGTCTAGCAGCTAGGTCCGGGCGGAAATGCCCGCGGAGGCGGCGTCGGCTGCCGGGCCGGATCGCTGCTCCGCCCCGGCGCCCAGAGATACCCATGCCCGACCGAGGGCAAGGCCGATCGCAAGTGCGCCTCGCCGTTTCGGCGAGGCGCAAATCCGTCACGGCACCGTGATCGTTTGATCCGCTCCGGTGGCGTTGTAGGTAGCCCAGGTGTTCCCGCCGTCGTAACTGACCATGATCTTGCCATCGGCGGCAGGATTCCCCGCTGTACCGCGGTCCGGATCGCTGCTGTTGCCTGGCGTTGCCCCGGTCGCGGCGTAAGGCGTCCCCGACATGTACCCGGCCCGGCTGGAAGCGATGTAACCCGAGCCGCCGCCGCCGCTGCCGCCCGGTGAGGCGCCGCCGGGGCCGCCGCCACCGCCGCCGCCGAAGTACCCGCCGCCACCGCCTCCGGACGTCCAGGTGCTGTTATCGCCGCCGCCTGGTGCGCCTCCCCCGTAGACGGCGGTACCGGAGTTTCCATTGTATCCAATGCCGCCCTGAAGCGCCGTGCCATTCCCACCGCCGCCAGCGCCCCCGCTGCCACCCGAGTTGGCCGTGCCGCCGAGGCCGGGCGAACTGCCGGTGCCGTCCCCGCCGGCAGTGCCGCCGCCGCCGCCGCCCGGACTTGAGCTCGCCGCCCCGGCGCCGCCACCACCCGCGATGGCCAGGGCGTTGGCCTGCGAGACGCTGCCGAGGAACACGCCGGAGAGGCCGCCGCCGACACCGCCCAAGCCGGTTGCAGGGGCCGACCCCGCTTTGCCGACCATCAGAGTTATGACGGTTCCGGGCGCCAGGTTGAACGTGACGTCAAAGGCGCCGCCGGCGCCGCCGCCAGCCGCGCCGCCGCCGCCGCCCCGGCCGGTCGCGCCACCGGCCCAGCCCTTGATCCGGACCACTCGCGTCTGCGCGGCAGTCAAACGAAAGCTTGTGCCATCGTAGATCGTCGTCACGAGAGAGTTGGCCGGCAAGGCACCGGCAGCGAGCGGTGCCCCTGCGCTCCCGACGACATTCACGGCCCCCAGAGAGCCGACTTGCACCGTAACGGGTCCGGTGTTCGACGCCGAGCCGGTCAGAAATGCCAGCTGCAGGCCGCCAGTGCCGTAACTCGAAATCGCCGGCAACGGTGCAGGGATGGTCACAGCATTTGCCGTGCCAGTTGCGGTTCCGCCCCAGGCATATAGAACCGGCGCGGCCCCAGTCTGGCAACAATTCAAACGAAAAGCCGAACCGTCATAGAACATCGACAGTAGGGCGTTAGCCGGCAAGTCTCCGGCAATCAAGGAAGATCCCGTAGAACTCACAAGTGGAATAACAGGGAGAGAGGTGACTTGAACAGTTGCCGATCCCGTGTTCGCTGAGGATCCAGTGAGAAACGATATTTCTAGGCCACCCGAACCGTAGCTGGTGATCGCCGGGGTTGTGCTACTGAAAGTCAGCGCATTTGGCGTTCCTCCCGCCAACCCTGCCCACGCGTACATTGTCATTGCGACTGCTCGGCATATTGGAGAGAGGTGGGGCCTGCACTCCTGTAACGATTTTCGCAAGAGACGATAACGTGACGCCACCTAAAGGGTGTTCCGCGCTCGAACGAACACCGCCCGGGCTGTCGACCACGCCCACCATGCTCGACAACTACAAGCGCAACGGCACAACCACCCCGTGCGCAGCCCTCACCGTCATCGAAGCGCTGCCGACCGGCTACGACACGCGGGCCTCGTCGCCGTAAGGTTCGGCGGGATACCCCGGCCCGATCGCGTCCCTGACCCGCGTCAGCCAGGCGCCGACCGCCGGGTAGGCCGCGAGGTCGAAGCCGGCGTCGCCGGCCAGGTGGGCATAGGCGTAGACCGCGATGTCGGCGATGGTCAGCCGGTCGCCGGCCAGGAACGGCGATGCCGCCAAGGTCCGCTCCAGTGCCGCCAGCGCGCGCAGGCCGCCCTCGCGCTTGGCGGCGACCATGCCCTGGTTGCCGTCGAGCCGGCCGGTCAGCGTCCAGAAGCGCAGCGAGCCGATCATCGGCTCGACATAGTATTGCTCGAAGAACAGCCACTGCATGACCTTGGCGCGCTGGTAGCGGTCGTCGGGCAGATAGGGCGAGCCTTCGGCCAGGTAGCAGAGGATCGCGTCCGACTCGGCGATGGCGCGGCCGTCCTCCAGCTCCAGCGCCGGAATGGCGCCGGCGGGGTTGAGGGCCAGGAAGGCGTCGGTGCGGCTCTCGCCGGCGAAGATCGCCACCGGCTGCGAGCGGTAGGGGATCCGCAGCAGGCCCAGCAGGACGCGGACCTTCCAGCTGTTCTGCGACGGCCGGTATTCGTGCAGCGTGATCATGGGCAGGGGTTCCTCTGAAACCATTGCCGTGAGGTAGAGCGCCCGAGCGCCAAGGACACTCCGGTTCTTGCGTCGTCGAGTCTGTTTCCGTGTCCGCTACAGGAAATTGTTCGGCCAGATCATGGTCCGCCACATATGCGCCGTGGGCGAGCCGTCGAAGCCCAGGCCCTCGGCGGGCTGGCGGAAATGGCGGCCGATGATGTCGAGCAGCGGCTCGGCCGAGATCTCGGACATGTCCTCGAAGAAATAGATGTCGTAGATCGTGATCAGCCGCGCGGTCATGTACCATTTGTGCCGGCGCGCCGCCTCGGCCTCGCGGCGGATGTACTCGGGCGGCTGGTAGTCCGGGCCGAAGAAGCGGTGGTAGCTCTCGGGATAGCCGTACTTGACCTCGGGGTCGGGCAGGTAGCGCAGGGCCTGGTGCTTCTCGACCGCCCAGGCGATCTCCTCCGACACATAGGGCGCGATCATCTGGGCGCCCCAATAGCCGTGGTCCGAGCGGATCAGGCAGCCATTGGCGATGTCGTGCAGCAGGCAGGCCAGCACGACCTTTTCGTCCTGGCCGTCGGCGAGCGCCCGCGTCGCGCTGCCCAGCAGGTGGCGGACCGTGATGTCCTCGAAGCGCAGGCGGAAGAAATCCAAGAGCTGCGGCTTCTCCGGCATCTTGGGCAGGGCCGGGTTGTCGCCCATCATCATCACCGTCCCGGGGCCCAGGCGCGCGAACAGCTGGCGCTCGGGATTCGGCACGCCGGTGCCGATGCGGCCGACCGGTGCCGGCAGGATCAGGCGCTCATAGCCGGGCTGGTTGCTTTCGGGCGGGTTCGACATCGGCGGTCCTCCGGCAGGCGGCCTCTCGGGGCCGCTCTGCTGCCTCGATATCGGTCCGGCCGCGCCGGATCAAGGTCGATCAGGACGCCGGCACCGGCTTGTCGCCCAGTCGGCTCAGGAACGCCTTCAGCCGGTCGTGGCGGGGGCGGCCCAGCACCTCCTCGGGCGGGCCCTCGGCGGCGATGACGCCGCCGTCCATGAACACCACGCGGTGGCTGACCTCGCGGGCGAAGGCCATCTCGTGGGTCACCACGATCATGGTCATGCCGTCGGCGGCGAGGCCGCGCACGACAGCAAGCACTTCGCCGACCAGCTCGGGGTCGAGGGCCGAGGTGATCTCGTCGAGCAGCAGCACCTTGGGCTCCATGGCCACGGCGCGGGCGATGCCGACCCGCTGCTGCTGGCCGCCCGACAGCTGCGACGGCAGATGGTCCATGCGCTGGGCCAGGCCGACCCGGGCCAGCCAGCGCTCGGTCGTGGCGCGGGCGGTGGCGCGGTCCTGGCGGCGTACCTTGCGCAGGCCCAGCATCACGTTCTCGGCCGCGGTCAGGTGCGGGAACAGGTAGAAGCTCTGGAACACCATGCCGGTCTCGGCGCGGATGTGGGCAAGGTCGCGCTCCGAGCGCCGGCGCCGCCGGCCGCCGTCCTCGCGAAAGCCGACCTCGACCCCGTCCAGCCGGACGCTGCCGCGGTCATAGGTCTCCAGATAGTTGATGCAGCGCAGCAGCGTGGTCTTGCCGCTGCCCGACGGGCCGATGATCGACACCACTTCGCCGCGCTGGACGTCGAGGTCGACGCCCTTGAGCACCTCGGTCGCCCCGAACGATTTCCCCAGGCCGCGGATGCGCACCACCGGATCGGACAAGGCTTACTCCCGGATATGGGCGAAGCGCGCCTCGAGCGTGCGGCTCAAGGACGACAGCGCGTAGTTGATGGCGAAGTAGATCAGGGCGCCCAGGATGTAGAGCGGCATCGGCACATAGGTACGGCCGATCACCTGCTGGATCGCCTGCATCAGGTCGACCACGCCCAAGAGCGAGATCAGCGCGCTGCCCTTGACCGCGTCGGTGACCGAGTTGATCCAGGGCGGCAGGAAGCGGCGCAGCCCCTGGGGCAGGATCACATAGGCCAGGCGCTGCGGGAAGGTCAGGCCGATCGCCTTGCCGGCCTCCATCTGGCCGTGATGGATCGACTGCAGGGCGCCGCGCACGATCTCGATCACCTGCGCGGTCGAGAACAGGCTGAGCGCCAGGGTGCCGGCGACGAAGGCGTTGAAGTTCAGGCCGAGCACCGGCAGCCCGTAATACACCAGGAACAGCAGGACCAGGATCGGCAGCCCGCGGATGAAGTCGCTATAGGCCCGGACCGGCAGCGCCGCCCAGACCGGGCCGTAAGTGAGTGCGGCGCCGAGCGCCAAGCCCAGCAGCAGCGCCGCCACCACGACGATGGCCGACACCGCCAGCGTCACGATCAGGCCCTGGCCCAGAAAGGGCAGGGCATAGAGGGCCTGGGCCAGCATCAGCGGGTCACCGCGAAGCGCCGCTCCAGGCGGCGCAGCGCGAACAGGATGGCATAGCCGGTCGCCAGGTACATCGGCGTGATCACGATCAGGGCTTCGATGGTGCGGAAGGTGTTGGTGCCGATCCAGGTGGCGCCGTTCATCAGCTCCGGCACCGCGATCACCGACGCGATCGCGGTATCCTTGAACAGCGACACGAAGGTGTTGCTGAGCGACGGCAGCACGATGCGGATCATGGTCGGCAGGCGCACATACAGCAGCCGCTGCCACGGGGTCAGGCCGATCGCCTTGCCGGCCTCGATCACGCCGCGCGGGATCGCGGCCAGGCCGGCCCGGAAGATCTCGACCAGGTACGCCCCGGCATAGACCGCCAGGGTCGCCGTGAACGACGTGGTGGCGTCGTACTGCAGGTCGACGGCGCTGGGCACGCCGTAGAACACCAAGTAGACCAGCAGGATCAGCGGGACGTTGCGGATGAACTCGACATAGGCGGCGATGGCCGCCCGGGTCAGCCGCCCGCCGCCGGTATAGGCGAGGGCCAGCGACAGCCCGATCACCAGGCCGGCGGCCACGCCGACCACCGTGAGCTCGAGGCTGGTGACCAGCCCCCAGCTCAGCCGGTCGAAGTGGCGCCAGACCAGGCCGTAGTTGAAATGATAGGGCATCGCCGGCCCGGCCGGTCAGATGATCGGGAAGCCCGGCTTGCGAACGATCGGCGTCTCGCCGAAATAGTCCTTGAAGGCCTTGTCGTAGATCTCGTTCTGGTGGCCGAACATGGCGGTGTTGAAGGTGGTGTTGACGAAGTTCAGCCAGTCCTGGTCGCCTTGGCGCACCGCCGCGCCGTAGAGCTGGCTGTGGTAGTGGATGCCGGCGTCGGCATAGCGGTCGGGCGTGCGCGCCACCATCCAGCGCACCGTCGACAGGTCGACGCAGGCGGCGTCGACGCGCTTGGAGTCCAGCGCTTGGATGACGTTGGCCTGGGTGTCGATCTGCATCACCTGGGCCTCGGGCAGGACTTGGTGGACCGCCTCATCGGCATCGGCGTTCTGCAGCACCGACACGCGGGTCTTGGACCCCGCCGATTTCAGCGCATCATAGGTCTTGTTGGCCTGGTCGGGCCGGGTCAGCAGCGCCACGCCCTCGACGTAGTAGGGACGCGAGAACGCCACCAGCTGGGCGCGCGCCGCCGAGATCGTCATGAACTGGATGGTAATGTCGACCTTGCCGGTGTTGATGTTCGGGATCCGCTGGTCGGGCGACTGGCGCACGAAATCGACCTTGGTCTCGTCGTCGAACAGCCCCTTGGCCAGGATCCGCGCCATCGCGATGTCCATGCCCACCAGCTGGCCCTTGTCGTCCTCGAAGTGCCAGGGCGCATTGGTGCTGCCGGTGCCGACGATCAGCTTGCCGCGGTCGAGCACGGTGCGCAGGAGCGAGCTGCCGGCGGCCTGTGCCGCCGCCTTGCGCGGCTCGGCCACCGCCGCCAGCAGGGCGCCGCCGGCCAGCCCCGCCGCGCCCAGCTTCAAGAGATCGCGCCGCGCCGCTCCGGTGTCCGTCATCGGGTTCCTCCATCTTCGAGTTCGTCCAATATATCGGACTGAGTTCTTCTATACTGGACGAAGTAGACGCTAGCGCGGCGGACGGAGGTGTGCAACAGGCGCTTGGCGTCCGTCGGTCAGGGTGACGCCCGCTCCGGGCACAACAGGGCGACGCCGGCGGCGGCGGTCGCCTCCAGCGCCGCCCGCGGTTCGCCGGCGCGCGCGCGCAGCGACAAGCTGTGCATGACGGCGCAGGCCAGCCGCGCCAGCATCGCCGGATCGGCGTCGGCGGCGATCTCGCCCTCGGCCTGGGCCCGGCGGAAGCGCGCCTCCAGGCCGGCATCCAGCTCATGCAGGCCGTCGGCATAGATCTGCCGGACCTCGGGGTCGCCGACCGCCTCGGTTGCGGCGGTGCCGATCAGGAAGCAGCCGCGCGCGCCCCTGTCGCCGTCCAGGTAGATCGCCAGCGCCGAGGCGTAGACTCGCTCCAGGCCCTGGCGCAGCGTCAGGCCGGGCGCCAGCGCCGCCTGCATCGCCGCGCGCCCGAGCGCCCGGTAGGTCTGCAGCGCCTTCACATACAGCGCCCGCTTGTCGCCGAACGCGCCATAGAGGCTCGGCCGGTTCATGCCGGTGGCGGCGCTGAGGTCGTCCAGCGAGGTCGCGGCATAGCCGGCGTCCCAGAACGCGCGCGTGGCCTCCGCCAGGGCGCGGTCGGGATCGTAGGCGCGGGGCCGGCCGCGCGGCCGGCGGTCCGAATTTTGTACCATCTCGGAAGAAACTCCTTGCGTCGTTTTATTTTGTCCGATACGGTACAAAAATCAACCCGACGGAGGACAGGATGGATCTCTATTTCCGGCCGCTCGCCTGCTCCATGGCCACCCGGATCGCGCTGTACGAGGCCGGGGCCCAGGCGCGCTTCCTGGAAGTCGACAAGGCCACGGGCACGGCGGCCGACGGTGCCGCCTTCCAGGACATCAACCCGATCCGCCAAGTGCCGGCGCTGCGCACCGACGACGGCGAGCTGCTGACCGAGAACGCCGCCATCCTGCAGCATGTGGCCGACTGCTTCCCGGGCTCGGGCCTGGCCCCGGCCGGCGGCATCGAGCGCGTACGCCTGCAGCAGTGGCTGAGCTTCATCGGCACCGAGCTGCACAAGGTGGTGTTCATCCCGCTGCTCGAGCGCGGCCTCGACGACAGCGTCCGCCACTATGCCCGCAGCAAGGCGCCGGCGCGCCTGGGCCGCGTCGACCAGCATCTGGCCGGGCGGGACTTCCTGCTCGACCGCTTCACGGTCGCCGACGCCTATCTGGTGACGGTGATGAACTGGGCGCCCTATGCCGGCCTGGAGCTTGCGGCCTATCCCGCGCTGGCGGCGTATCTGGCGCGGCAGGGCGAACGGCCGAGCGTGGCGCGCGCGCTCGCCGAGGAGCGCGCGCTCTACCAGCAGGAACTGGCGCGCACCAAAGCAGCCTGATCGGGGGCAGCCTGATCCGGGGGCATGCGTGACAAGGATGGGCCAGGTGTAACAAGCGGCGCCCGGCTCCGTTCCCTCGCCATCGGCTCAACAGCACGACGGAGTAGGGCAATGAAGCGCTTGGCCGGCCTGACCGGCTTGCTCTGCCTGCTGGCGCTGGGCGCCTGCAGCTACACAAGCAAGGAAGACGTGGTGCCCGCCGGCGCGAGCACCACGACGGTGGTGCCGGGTGGCACCGTGGAACAGCAGACGACCACGGTCCATCGGACCGTAGTCCCGTAGGCGTCGATCCGGCGCCGGTTGCCGAGCCGGATCCGGACGGTCATGGTCCGTGGGCCATGACCGTCCTGGATCCGCCGGCGCGGCTCGCTGCCGCCCAAGCCCACATCGCCGCGGCCAATCGCGCCGTCGAAGCGGGCGATCCGTCGCGCGCCGCGGACCATTACCGCCTTGCCCTCGATCTGGTGCCGGGCGCCGTGGAGCTCGGCCTGCATCTGGCCCAGCTCTACAAGATCCTGGAGCGGCCCGCCGACGCCGAGGCCACCTACCGCCGGATGCTGGCGATCGAGCCGCGCTTGGTCACGGCCCGCCTCGGCCTCGTTCTGGACCGCTTCCAGTCGGTTTATGCCGACCGCGCGCAGCTGCTCCAGGCCCGCGCGCAGGCGCTGGCCGATCTCACTGAGCTGGAGGCCGCCCTGGCCGGCGGCGTGGTGATCGGCAGCGAGGCCGCGCTGATCAACGCCAACTGGTTCGAGATCGCCTATCAGGGGCTGGACGACGCGCCGCTCATGCGCCGCTACGGCGCCGTGCTGGCCGAGATCGTGCGGCGGACCTGGCCGGGGGCCGGCGGGCCGGCCGCCGTGCCCTGGTCGCCCGGCCAGCCGATCCGCGTCGGCTTCGTCACCGGCCATCTGCACGCCCATTCCGTGACCAAGCTGTTCGGCGCCTGGATCGAGCGGCTCGACCGCGCCCGTTTCCAGATCTATGCCGTCGCCCCTGGCGCGGCCCGCGACGCGGTGACCGAGCGGCTGACCGCGGCGTGCGACGGCGTCGTGACCGGGCACGGCGCGCTCACCGAGTGGGCCGCCGCGGTCCGGGCGCTCGGGCTGCATGCGCTGATTTTCCTGGACGTCGGCATGAGCGCGGTGCCGAGCCTGCTGGCGGCGTTCCGGCTGGCGCCGGTTCAGGCCATGGCCTGGGGCCATCCGGTGACCTCGGGCCTGCCGACCATGGACTATTTCCTCAGCGCCGACCTGATGGAGCCGCCCAACGGCGACGACCACTATGTCGAGCGCCTGGTCCGGCTGCCGGGGCTGTCGATCTGCTACACCCCGCCGGCGCCGCCGCCGCGGCTTGGCCGCGCCGATTTCGGCCTGCCCGAGGGCCGCGTGCTGTATCTGCTGACCCAGAACCTGCAGAAATACTTGCCGCAGCATGACGGGCTGCTGGTGGCGCTGGCGCAGCGCCTGCCCGAGGCGCGGCTGGTGGTGCTGGAGAGCGCCCGGACGCGCGCCGCGGCCGACGCCTTCGCGGCGCGCCTGGGCCGGGCCTTCAGTGCGGCCGGGCTGGCCTTCGCGGATCATGTGATCCGGCTGCCGCCGCAGCCGTCCGAGCGCTACCTGGCGTTGCTGCCGCTGGCCGACATCCATGTCGACGGCGTCGGCTGGTCCGGCGGCGTGACCAGCCTGGAGGCGATCATGGCCGGCCTGCCCACCGCGGCGCTGCCGACCGCGCTGATGCGCGGCCGGCACACGGCGGCGCTGCTGGCCGCCATGGACCTGCCCGAGCTGATCGCGCTCACGCCCGACGGCCTCGTCGACCGCCTGGTCCGGCTCGGCGCCGACCCGGCCTATCGCGCCCGCATCGCCGGTCTGATCGCCGAGCGGCGCGGCCGCCTGGTCGGCGACGAGCGGCCGATCCGCGCGCTGGAAGCGTTTCTCGTCTCAGCCGTCCGGTCCGTTTAGCTTTCGTTAGAGAATTTGGCGTGATGGTGGGCACAGCTAAACGCAAAAGGCGGAGCTGTATCGTGCATTTCCAAACTGTCGCCACCCAGACGCTTGAATCGGAAGCCATCGACCGGTGCGATCCCTGGGATGCTTATCCAGTCGGTCGGTACGGTGAAGATTTATCCTTGTTTTTATTAAAGCGCGGCCTGAGCCTGGCGATGGTCGACTCGATCGAGCTGGGCGAGAGCCTGAGCGAGTTCCTGTCACCGATCGAAACCGATCTGGTCCAGAACGGCGTGCCGCGCGACGTCGCCCAGTGGTGGTGCGAGCAGATCTGCGTCGAGGCCACGGCCTGCGAGGCCGATATCGGCTGACCGGCCGTCATTTCGCCCGGCCGGGGCACAGGTCGCGGGCCACGCCCAGCAGTTCGGCGTGGCCCGTGGCCGCGCTCTGGAGCCCAGCGGCGCTGCCCTGGCTGGCGCCGCGCAGGGCCGCCAGCTGCTGATCGCAGAAGCCGGCGGCGCTGCCGCGCTGGGCGGCGCGATTGGCGATCTGGGTGACGAACCGGTCGTAGTTGCGGGTGGCGGCGGCGCCGTAGCTGCGCCGGTAATAGCGCTGCAGCGTCTGGTCGGCGTGGGCCAGTGCTGCCGCCTGTTTGCTCTGCAGGGCCTGGTATGCGGCGCCGAACGCCGGGTCGGCGTGGCAGGCGAGGGCCGCGTTCTCCATGTCGATCTCGAACGCGCGCACATCGGCCGCCTGCCATTCGGCTGCGGTGTAGCAGGCCTGCGCGGCTAGCGGCGCCGCGGCCAGGCCTGCGGCGAGGATGAAACGGATCACGGGCGGACCTCTTCTCTCGGATGCCGTCGCGGAATGCACGACTGCGGCCGTTGGTTCCTTTGCAGGGCTTGCCCCTGGCTGCGGCCCGACCCATGGTCCGGCCCATGGATGCGATCCCGACCGACGTGGCTGCCGATCTCGGCGCGGGCCGCTTTGCCGAGGCCGAGCCGGGGCTGCGCCGGGCGCTGATGCAGGATCCGGCGAATACCGGCCTGCTGACGGCGCTCGGGCTGGCATTGCGGGCCCAGGGCCGCCTGGACGAAGCGGCCGCCAGCCTGGAAGCGGCACTGGCGCGGGCGCCGGACAGCGCCGACGCCCTGCGCGAGCTGGCCCTGGTGCGGCGCGCCCAGGGCCGCCTGGGCCTGGCCTTCGACAGCCAGGCGCGGTTGACCGCCCTGACCCCGGATGATCCGGCGGCATGGTTCAACCTCGGCACGCTGCTGCGCGCCGGCGGCCGGCTGGACCAGGCCGCCGAGGCCTATGGCCGGGCTGCCCGGCTGGCGCCTGAGATGGCCGAGGCCCATCTCAATCTGGGCCGGGTGCTGCAGGCGCAGGAGCGCCTGGCCGCCGCCGCCCAAGCCTATGCGCGGGCATTGGCGCTGCGCCCCGACTATGCGGCCGCCCACGTCAATCTGGGCACGGTGCGCCAGACCCTGGGCGATCCGGCCGGCGCGCTTGCCTGCTACGACCAGGCCCTGGCCGTCGATCCGGGCCTGGCGGCGGCGCACGACAACCGTGGCCTGGCGCTGCAGGAACTGGGCGACCTGGACGGCGCCGCGGCCAGCCACGGCCGGGCTGCGGCGCTGCAGCCGGACACGCCCGAGAGCCACAACAATCTGGGCATCGCGCTCTATGACCGCGGCGACGCTGCCGGCGCGCTCGCCAGCTTCCGGCGGGCCGTGGCGTGCCGGCCGGACCATGCCGACGCCCAGTACAACATGGCCAAGCCGCTGCTGCAGCTGGGCGACCTGGAAGCCGGGTTCCGCGCCTTCGAGTGGCGCTGGCGCTGTCCGGCCTTCCGGCGCGCGCACGCCCCGCCCTGGCACGACGCGCTGCCGGCCTGGACCGGCGACGACCTCGGCGGGCGCACGCTCCTGCTGCATGCCGAGCAGGGCTATGGCGACAGCCTGCAGTTCTGGCGTTTCGTACCGGCGCTGCAGGCCCGCGGCGGCCGCGTCGCGGCGATGATGCCGGCCGCGTTGGTGCGGCTGCTCGCCGCCCAGGGCCATGCCGACCAAGTCGTTGCCGCCGACGCCGAGCGCCCGCCGGCCGAGTGCCGCGCCGCCCTCATGAGCCTGCCCCATCTGCTGGGCACGACTTGGGCGACCTTGCCGTCGGCGCCCTATCTGGGCGCCGACCCGGACCTGGCCGCCACGTGGCGGCGGCGCCTGGGACCCGGTCGGCGCGTCGGTTTGGCCCGAGTCGGTCTGGTTTGGGCCAGCGGCCTGCGCCCGTTCGACAACCGCCTGCAGGCCGAGCAGCAACGGCGCTCGGTCCCGTTCGCGGCGCTGGCGCCGCTGCTGGCGCTCCCGGGCATCGATTGGGTGTCGCTGCAGCTCGGCGCGCCCGCGGCCGATGCCCGAGGCCATGGAGCGGTGCTCGACCTGTCGTCTGAGATCGCCGACTTTGCCGACACCGCCGCCGTCATCGCCGGCCTCGACCTGGTGATCACCGTCGACACCGCGGTCGCGCATGTCGCCGGCGCGCTCGGCCGCCCGGTCTGGGTTCTGCTGCCTCATGTCACCTGCTGGCGCTGGCTGCGCGACCGCCGCGACTCCCCCTGGTATCCGAGCGCCCGGCTCTATCGCCAGCCGGCGCCGGGCGACTGGGCGAGCGTCGTGGCCGCAGTCCGCGCCGACCTGCTCGACGGCAGCGGCTAGCGCCCGGCCGGCACCCATGCTCTGCTCGGCGCGTCGAGAGAGCCCGATAGCGGGCTCCCCACATCATTGATGGAAGGACATGCGCAGAGCGCATGTCCTGGGGAGGATCCGATGAGCCAGTTCACCATCGTCACGCCCGCCGGCGCCAAGCCCGGCGACTATGGCTACGAGCAAGAGGCGCTGGAGCGCTTGGACGCCCGCATCGTCGAAGCGCCGGCGAGGCCGGACACCGCGTTCATCGCCGCCGCGCGCCAGGCCGACGCGCTCTATGCCAAGGGCATCCCGATCACCAAGGCGATCATCGACGGGCTGGAGCGCTGCCGGGTCATCGCCCTCGGCAGCGTCGGCGTCGATTCCGTCGACGTCGCGGCCGCGACCGCGCGCGGGATTCCGGTCACCAACATTCCCGACACCTTCATCGAGGAGGTGGCGGACCATGCCATGACCCTGCTGCTCGCCGGCTACCGCCGCACCGTCGAGCAGGACCGCATGGTGCGCGAGGGGCGCTGGGCCGAGGGCCGGCCGGCGCTCTATGCCTATCCGCGCCTGATCGGCCAGACCCTGGGCTTCATCTCGTTCGGCCATGTGGCGCGGGCGGTGGCGCTGCGCGCCCGGCCGTTCGGGCTGCGCATGCTGGCCTACGACCCCTATGTCGAGGAGCTGGCGATGACGCCCTACGGCGTCGAGCCCGCGACCCTGTCCGAGCTGCTGGCCGCCAGCGACTTCGTGTCGATGCACGCGCCGGGTACGCCCGAGACCCGGCATCTGATGGGCGCGGCGCAGTTCCGCCAAATGAAGCGCGGCGCCATCTTCGTCAACACCGGCCGCGGCGCGACCGCCGACGAAGCGGCGCTAATCGAGGCGCTGCAGGACGGCCGCATCGCCCATGCCGCGCTTGATGTGCTGGAGACCGAGCCGCCGGCCCCAGACAACCCGCTGCTGAAAATGACCAACGTCACCCTCAGCGCCCACGTCGCCTCGGCCTCGGCCCGCTTCGACCCGGCCCGCCGCCGCCGCGTCGGCCAGGAGCTGGCCCTGGTGCTGAGCGGCCGTTGGCCGATGAGCTGCGTCAACCCCTCGGTGCTGGCCAAGACCGGGCTGCGCCGCTGGCAGCCGATGTCGATGGAGCGCGGACCGAATAGCTGATCAGCGGAGTGGACGACGACGCCCATGCCGGACGCGGAGGATGGTCACGGCGTCCTCCGTGACGGCATAGCGGACCACGTAGGGCCAAATGACCACAAGTTCGCGGCGGTTTTTCCGGATCGGGCGACCTCGGTCCGGAAAAACCGCCCAAATGGCCACCGCGTGCAGGAGCCGGCGGGCCCTTTGGGGCGCCGCCGGCGGGTTGAACTTCGCGATATAGGCACGAATGCTCCGCAAGTCGTCACGTGCGGATTCGGCCCACACTACTCTCCGCAATTGGGAGGTGGCAGTTCGTTCGCCGTGCCCCAGGATTGAAGCCATCGCTTCATGGCGTCGTGAGAGATGACACGCCCGGCTGCGACGGCAGCCTCGGCCTCCGCCAGTGCGCGCTCCTCCACCTCGTCATCGACCAAATCGAAGGCGGTCTCAGGGTCTGGATAAGTCTCGGCCATGACTCGATCCTATCACGGAGGGCCAAGGCCGTCACCCGGCGGCAGGATCCAATGGCCGTTGCCGGAGCCTCGCCTCTGGAGTATACCAATCCTCATCCAGGATCAGGTCGAGAGGGCCGTGCAAATGCTCCCCCTGTCCCGCCGCGCCGTGCTGGCCGCCGGTGCCACCTTGCCCTTCCTCGGCCGCCCTGCGCTCGCGGCGGCCGGGACCGGCACGCTGCGCTTCGGCCTGTCCACATACCCGCCCAACATCCAGCCCTGGCTGCAGACCGGCACGGCGTCGATCACGGTCAAGCTGATGCTGTTCCGCGGCCTGACCGGCTACGACACCGCCGGCAAGCTCAGGCCCGAGCTGGCGGAGAGCTGGGCCTCGGACGGCCCGACCGCCTGGGTGTTCAAGCTGCGCGACGCCGTGTTCCAGAACGGCCAGCCGGTCACCGCCGACGACGTCAAATGGACGCTGGAGCAGATCGCGGCCGACGGCTCGACCGCCTATCTCGCCGCGGATTTCCGCGGAGTCGAGCGGATCGAAACCCCTGACCCGCGCACCGTCCGCATCGTCACCAAGCAGCCGCTGGTGACCCTGCCGCTGCTGCTGGCCAGCCCGCATGCCCCGATCCTCGCCCGCGGCAGCAACGCCGGCGGCGCGCTGGGCGTCGGTGCCGGGCCGTTCACGATCAAGTCGCAGGAGCGCGGCGTCGCCATCGAGCTGGCCGCCTTCGACAAGTTCTACAAGCCCGGGCTGCCCAAGCTGGCCGGCATCCGGTTCGTCGCCTATGCCGACGAGACCCTGCGGGTGGCGGCGCTGCAGGCCGGCGACGTCGACATCATCGAATATGTACCCTGGCAGAGCATGCAGGCGATCGAGGCCGACCCGCGCCTGACCCTGGACAGCCGCGACGGCCCGTTCATGGCCCTGGGCTTCAACGGCGACTCCGGGCCGTTCAAGGATGCCCGGGTGCGTCGGGCGGTCGGCCACGCCATCCGGCGCGAGGACATCATCCAGGCCGCCTTCTTCGGCCGCGGCTCGCCGTTGGAAGGAATGCCGCTGCTGCCCGACAGCGAGTTCCTGGACGCCCGCTACGCCCACGGCTGGAAATACGACGCCGACCGCGCCAAGGCCCTGCTGGCCGAGGCCGGCCTGGGCAAGGGCTTCTCCTGCACCCTGCTGTCGACGGCGCAGTACGGCATGCACAAATCGACCGCCGAGGTCGTGCAGCAGCACCTGGCCGAGATCGGCGTCGACGTGAAGTTGGCGCTGCCCGACTGGGCGACCCGGGTCAATCTAGGCAACAAGGGCCAGTACGAATTCTGCGTCCAGGGTACGGCCGCCGAGATGAACGACCCCGACGGCCTGGCGCCGCTGGTCGACGGCGAGCTGCCGCCCAGCATGTCGCGCAGCTACGGCCTGCACACGCCCAAGCTGCACGAGCTGTTCGTGGCCGGCCGTGGCGAGTTCGACGTGGCCAAGCGCAAGGCCATCTATGCCGAGGTCCAGCGCCAGGGCATCGAGGAGGCGCCGCTGGTCGGCCTCGCCTGGCGCTCGCAGGGTTACGCCATGACCAAGGCGGTCAAGGGCTTCCGCGGGCTGCCCGGCGGCCTGAACTTCTATTCCGGCTACGCGCTGGACGAGGTGGCGCTGGGATAGAACTCAAGCCGCCGCCTTGAGCCGCGAAAACCGCTCCAGGCGGTAGGGCGTCGGGTCGACGATCGGTGCGTCGCCGGCCACCAGGTCGGCGATCAGGCGGCCGGCGCCGGGGCCGATGCCGAAGCCGTGGCCGGAGAAGCCGGTGGCCAGGTGGAAGCCCGGGATGCTGCCGACGGCGCCGATCACCGGCACCGCATCGGGGGTGACGTCGATCAGGCCGCCCCAGCTGTCGGCGATCCGCACGTCGCGGAAGGCGGGGAAGGCTTCGACCAGCCGGCGCCGGCCGCCCTCCAGGATCGCCGGCGACGGCGCCGGGTCCAGGGTCCGCACCCGTTCGAACGGGCTCACCTCGTCCAGGCGCCAGCGCCGCGGCAGCCGCCACTCGTCGATGAACTGCCGGCCGATGCGCAGCCGCAGCTCATGCCGCTGGCGCAGCGCCGCGCCCAGGAAGTCGCCCAGCAGCCGGAAGCTGTCGGGCACGATATCGACCAGGTTGGCGTTGCGCTGGGCGATGCTGTAGCCGCCGTCCAGGCGCTTGCGGAAGGCGAAGCTGCCGGCGCCGACCGAGATCTCGGGCAGGCCGTCGAGCGGCTGGCTGCGGAACACCGACCCCAGGATCCGGAGCGCCGGCAGGTCCAGGCCCAAGGGTCCGCAGAACAACCGCGACCAGGCGCCGCCGGCCAGCACCGCTTGCGTGCAGGCGATGCGGCCGCGCTCGGTGACCACGCCGGCGACCCGGCCGCCTTCCAGGTCCAGGCCGCGCACGGCGCAGCGGGTCAGGATCGCGGCGCCGGCCCGGCGCGCCGCCTCGGCCATCGCCGGCACCGCCAGGAACGGCTCGGCGCGGCCGTCGCTGTCGGTGAAGATGCCGCCGGCCCAGCGGCGCGTGGAGCCCGGGATCAGCCGGTCGACATCGTCCGGCGACAGCAGTCGGGTGCCGATCTGGAAGCTGCGGGCATGCTCCAGCCACGCCTCCTGCTCGGCCCGCAGCTTGGGCGTCTCGGCCAGGTAGGCGATGCCGCACTGGCGGAAGCCGGTTTCGGCACCGACCGTCCGGTTCATCTCGCGCCACAGCCGGAGGCTGGCCAGCCCCAGCGGGATCTCGGCCGGGTCGCGGCCCATGACGCGCGTCCAGCCCCAGTTGCGGCCGGACTGCTCGGCGGCGATCTCGCCCTTCTCGCACAAGGCCACCGCAATGCCCTTCTGCGCCAGCCACAGGGCGCAGCTGACGCCGATCACGCCGCCGCCGATCACGGCCACGTCGACGCGGGCGGGCAGGACCGGATCGCCCGCGACGGGCGTCACCTGGATCGGCATCAGCGGGACTCCGGAAGTTCGGCCGAGCGGAACACGACCAGATGCGGATGATTGACGGACTTCATGTATTCCACGGGCTCCCCGTCCATGTCGCAGGCGACCAGCCGGAGCACCAGCGCCGGCGAGCCCGGCGCCAGGCCCAGCAGACGCGCCTCGAGCTGGGTGCAGGCGCCGAGCCCGATCTCGCGCTCGGCCACCCGGGCCGCCACGCTGTAGCGGTCGTGCAGCAGGCCATAGAGCGACTGCCCGGCGGTCAGGTCCTCGGCCACCAGGTCGCCGAAGCGCGCGGCCGGCAGATAGCTGGTCTCGATGCAGACCGCGGTGTCGCTGGCGGTCCACAGCCGCCGGCACCGGATCAGCGGTGCCCCCACGCGCAGCCGCAGCCGCGCCGCCACCGTCTCGCTCGCCACCGCCTCGCCGAAATGCAGGAGCTTGTTGCCGGGCGTGCCGCCGCCGCTGCGGATGACGCGCGTGAAGCCGCCCGACGCGGCGGCGTCGATCGGCCGGGCGACGCGGTGCAGCGGCAGCCGCGTGCCGCTGGTGCCGTTGCGTTCCAGGATGCCGCGGTCGACCAGCTTGTCGACCGCCTTGCGCACGGTCATGCGGTTGGCGCCCAGCTGCTCGGCCAGCGCCCGCTCCGAGGGCACCCGGTCGCCCGGCCCGAGCTCGGCCGCGCCGATCAGCTCCAGGATGTAGTCCTGGATGGCGACATAGACCGGCTTGGTTGGGACCGGCCCCGATGGGACCGGCCCCGATGGGACCGGCTGGGACGGCTTTGCGATCTCGATGCCCACGCCGCTTGACTCGTTGTGGTCTATGGCTTGGTATACTCCAAACGGGCCGTTTTGGAAACCAGGCACGGATCGGGATCATGGCGTGGCGCATCGGCATCGACTCCGGGGGCACCTTCACCGACGTGTGCCTGTTCGACGACAGCAGCGGGCGCGTGGCCGTCTGGAAGGTGCCGTCGACCCCGGACGATCCCTCGCGCGGCATCGCCCGCGGCGCCGAGGAGGGGATCGGCCGGGTCGGCGCGGCGGCGGCCGACGTCGGCTATTTCGGCCACGGCACCACGGTCGCGACCAACGCGCTGATCCAGCATCGCGGCGTCCCGACCGGACTGATCACCACGCAAGGCTTCCGTGATCTGCTGGAGATCGGCCGCCAGAAGCGGCCCGAACTCTATGATCTGCAGGCCGACAAGCCGGTGCCGCTGGTGCCGCGCGACCTGCGCCTGGAGGTGCCGGAGCGCCTGCGCCACGACGGCACCGTCGCGATCCCGCTGGACGAGGCGGCGGTGCGCCAGGCGGCCCGGCGCCTCAAGGCGGCCGGGGTCAAGGCCGTCGCCATCGGCTTCCTGTACGGCTTCGTGCGCCCCGACCATGAAGAGCGGGCGCGGGCCCTGGTGCTGGAGGAGTTCCCGGAGGCCTTCGTCTGCACCAGCCACGAGGTCGCGCCCGAGTTCCGCGAATATGAGCGGGTGTCGACGGCCGCGGTGAACGCCTATCTGGGCCCGGTCATGCGCGGCTACATCGAGCGCCTGGCCGGTCGCCTGAAGGAGTTGGGCGTCCGGGCCACGCCGCACCTGACCCAGTCCAACGGCGGCGTCATCGGCTTCGACATGGCCGCGCGGCTGCCGGTGCGCACCGTGCTGTCGGGTCCCTCGACCGGCGTGGTCGCGGCCCAGGCGATCGGCCGCATGGCCGGGCTGCCTGACCTGATCACCTTCGACATGGGCGGCACCAGCAGCGATGTCGCGCTGCTCCAAGGCGGCCAGGCGCGCCTCGCCAGCGACGCGACGGTGCACGGCTATCCGATCAAGGCGCCGATGCTGGACATCCACACCGTGGGTGCGGGCGGCGGCTCGATCGCGGCGGTCGATTCGGGCGGCCTGCTCAAGGTCGGCCCGCGCAGCGCCGGCGCCGATCCCGGCCCGGTGTGCTACGGCCGCGGCAATGACGAGCCGACGGTGACCGACGCCAATGTCGTGCTGCAGACCCTGAACCCGACCCACTTGCTGGGCGGGCGCATGCCGATCCGCCAGGACCTGGCCAGGGCCGCCATCGGCCGGCTGGCCGAGCGGCTGGGGCTGGACCTGATGGCCACGGCGCAGGGCATCATCGCCGTGGTCACGGCCAACATGGCCAAGGCGATCCGCGTCATCAGCGTGCAGCGCGGCTACGACCCGCGCGACTACACCCTGGTCGCCTTCGGCGGCGCCGGGCCGCTGCACGCCGCCCGCCTGGCCCGCGAGCTGGAGATGCGGCGCATCCTGGTGCCGCGCAATCCCGGCATCGTGTGCGCCATGGGCCTGCTACTGACCGACCTGCGCGCCAACTTCGCGACCACGCGCCTGACCGCCCTGGCGCCGGCCGCCGCCCCGGTCATGGCGGCGGCCTTCGCCGGCCTGGCCGACCAGGCCCAGCACTGGTTCGCCGCAGAGGGGATCCAGCCGGCCTCGCGGCAGGTGACCCGCACCGTCGACATGCGCTATGCCGGACAGAACTACGAGCTGCCGATCGCCGTGCCCGACGGACCGATCACCGAGACGACCCTCGATGTCCTGGCCCGCGGCTTCGCCGCCGCGCACCGGCGGATGTACGGTTTCGCCGCCGAGGACGAGCCGGTGCAGCTGGTGACCTTCCGCCTGGAGGCCGCCGGCCTGGTGCCCAAGGCCGAGTTCCGCCCCGAGCCCGACGCCGGCTCCGATGCCGCGGCGGCGGTGATCGGCGAGCGCCAGGTCTGGCTGCCCGAGGCGGGCGGCTTCGTCGCCTGCCCGGTCTATGACCGCGACAAGCTGCGCGCCGGCAATTGCCTCGAAGGCCCCGCGATCGTCGAGCAGATGGACGCCACGACCGTGGTGCTGCCGGGCATGACCGCCCGGGTCGAGCCCTATCTGAACCTGGTGCTGGAGGCCAAGGGATGACGGTCGATCCCATCACCGTGGAAGTGATCGGCAGCGCGTTTTCCTCGATCACCGAGGAGATGGGCGAGGCGCTGGTGCGCGCCAGCTATTCGACCAACATCAAGGAGCGACGGGACTGCTCGACCGCGCTGTTCGACCTGGACGGCACCACGGTGTGCCAGGCCGAGCACATCCCGATGCATCTGGGCAGCTTCATCGAGTTCATCCCGCACATCCTGAGGCGCTATCCGGTCGACGAGATCCGGCCGGGCGACGCGTTCATCGGCAACGACGCCTATGAGGGCGGCGGCACCCATCTGCCCGACATCGTGCTGGCGGAGCCGATCTTCGTCGACGGCCGCATGACCGCGTGGGCGATCAACACCGCCCACCATGCCGACTTCGCCGACCGCGGCCACGCCCACATCTACCAGGAGGGTCTGCGGATCCCGCCGATCCGCCTCTACCGGGCGGGTGTGCTGCAGGAGGATGTCCAGGCCCTGATCCTGCTGAACTGCCAGGTGCCGCGCGAGCGCCTGTCGGACCTGCGCGCGCAGATGGCGGCCAACCGCCTGGGGGTCGAGCGCTTCGCCGCGCTGTGTGCCAAGTACGGCCGCGGCACCGTGCTGGCCGCCGGCAAGGCGCTGCAGGACTATGCCGAGCGCAAGATGCGCGCCGGCATCGCGGCGATCCCCGACGGCACCTACCGCTTCACCGACTGGTTCGACAATCCCGAGAGCGACCAGGCGTACGAGCTGTCGGTCGCGATCACCGTCAGCGGCGACACCATGGCGCTCGACTTCCAGAGCCCGCCCCAGGTGCGCGCCGGCCTCAACATGGTCTACACGGCGCTGCTGTCGACCGTCTATTACGCGGTCAAGACCGTGGTCGACCCGACGATTCCGCCCAACTCAGGACTGTCGCGGCCGCTGACGGTCACAGCACCGCTCGGCACCATCCTCAATTGCCGCCACCCGGCCGCGGTCAATGGCCGGGTGGCGACCTGCCAGCGCGTCGTCGACCTGATCCACGGCGCCCTCGCCCAGGCGGTGCCGGACCGCGTGATCGCCGCCTGCAACGGCGCCTGCGCCTCGGCCACCTTCGCCGGCGAGCGCGACGACGGCAGCCTGTGGGTCTATCTCGAGACCATCGGCGGCGGCTTCGGCGCCCGGGCGCACAAGGACGGGCTGGACGGCGTCCATGTCCACATGACCAACACCTCGAACCTGCCGGTCGAGGCGCTGGAGGTCGAGTACCCGCTGTCGGTGCTGCGCTACGAGCTGGTCGACGGCTCGGGCGGCCAGGGGCGCCAGCGCGGCGGCATGGGCCTGCGCCGGGTCTACCGCGCCGAAGCGCCGGTGCGCCTGCGCCTGGACGGCTCGCGCCTGGGCTCCGCGCCCTGGGGCCTGGCCGGGGGCCAGCCCGGCGCCCCCGGCCGCTTCGGCTACGGCCCCAGCGTGGCGCCGTTCCAGCACGGGTCGGGTGCCCTGGAGCCGAGCCAGACCGTGGAGATCGTGACGCCCGGCGCCGGCGGCTACGGCCCGCCCGCCGAGCGCGACCCGGCCCTGGTCGAACGGGATCGCGCCGAAGGCCGGTGTTGACCCGCTCACGAAAGCCTCGGGCCGGCGTGCTGGCACTCCTCCACCCGACCTCCTCCCACAAGGGCCAGAAAAATGGGGGGAGGAGGGGCGAAGCTGCTGCGCCGGAACTCCTCCTCCCCTTGTGGGAGGAGGCTGGGTGGAGGGGTAAATCCCGACGATTCCAGCTCATGCACATTCCGCTCTAGCCATGCCCTGGATGTTGCGCCGCCTCGGGACCTCGGTGCTGCTGATCTGGGCGGTCGCTACCCTGGTCTTCCTGGCCATCCACCTGGTCCCGGGCGACCCGGCCGAGCTGCTCTTGAGCCAGAGCGGCACGGCACCCGACCCCGAGGCCGTGGCGGCGCTGCGCACCGAGCTCGGCCTCGATCGGCCGATCCTGGTCCAGTACGCCGATTCGCTGGGCCGGCTGGTGCGGGGCGACCTCGGACAATCGCTGCGTGACGGCACGCCGGTGGCGCAGCAGATCGCGCTGCGTCTGCCGCGCACGCTGGAGCTGATCGGCGCGGCCGGGCTGATCGCCACGGTCCTGGGCATTCCGCTGGGCATGGCGGCGGCCCTCCGCCGCGGCCGTCTGGCCGACCGGCTGGTCTCGGGCCTGACCGGCCTGATGCTGGCGGTGCCGGTCTTCGTGCTCGGCACCGTCATGATCCTGGTGCTGGCCCAGCAGCTGCGGCTGGTGCCGGCCGGCGGCTATGTGCCGCTGGCCCGGGATCCGGCGCAGCATCTGGCGCTGCTGGCAATGCCGGCGCTGGCGATCGGGCTGGGCCTGGCCGCCGCGGTGGCGCGCATGACCCGCACCGCCGTGCTGGAGGTGCTGACCCGCAACTTCGTGCGCACCGCCCGCGCCAAGGGCCTGACCCGCGGCCAGGTGCTGCGCCGCCATGTGCTGCGCAACGCGCTGATGCCGGTGGTCACCGTGCTGGGGCTGCATCTGGGCAGCCTGCTGGGCGGCACCGTGCTGGTCGAGTACGTCTTCAACTGGCCGGGCCTGTCCGGCTACCTGGTCAGCGCCGTCAATGCGCGCGACTATCCCGAGGTGGTCGGGATCATCCTGGTGATTTCCGTGCTGTTCGTGGCCCTCAACCTGGCCATGGACGAGCTGTACGCCGTGCTCGATCCCCGGGTGCGCCGGTGAGCGCCGCGCGCATTCCCTGGATCCCGGCCGCCGCCGTCGCGCTGATCGTGGCGGTCGCCCTGGCCGCGCCGCTGCTGGGCCTGCCCAACCCCGTGCGCATGGACGTGGTGCATCGCCTTGCCGGGCCGTCGGCGCTGCATCCGCTCGGCCAGGACGAGTTCGGGCGCGACGTGCTGTCCCGCATCGCCTGGGGCGCGCGCGGGTCGCTGGCCGTGGCCTTCGCCGCCGCCGCCCTGGGCTGCGCCGGCGGCCTGATCCTGGGCGTGGTCGGCGGCTTCCTGCGCGGCGCGGTCGAGGCGGCGGCGCTACGCCTGGTCGACGTGCTGCTGTGCTTCCCGCCGCTGCTGCTGGCGCTGCTGGCCGTGACCCTGCTGGGACCGGGCGTCGGCACTTTGGTGCCGGTGCTGGCGCTGGTGTTTCTGCCCGGCTTCACCCGGGTCGCCTATGCCGGGGTCCTGACGGTGCGCGCCCAGGACTATGTCGAGGCCATGCGGGCGCTGGGCGCCAGCCGCCGGCGCATCATGGCGCGCACCGTGCTGCCCAATATCGGCGGGCCGGTGCTGGTGCAGTTCAGCCTGGTCGTGGCCACCGGCATCGTCCTGGAATCCGGCCTGTCGTTCCTGGGCCTGGGCGTGGTGCCGCCGACCCCGTCCTGGGGCCAGATGATCGGCTCGGCGCGCGCCACCATGGCCCAGGCGCCGTTGCTGCTGCTGTGGCCCTGTCTGGCCTTGACGCTGACCATCCTGGCCATGAACGCCCTGTGCGATGGCCTGCGCGACCTGGTCGACCCGCACCGTGCGCCGGCGCGCCGGCGCGCGGGGGCGGGACGGGCGCGGGCGCCGGCATTGTCGGGCGACGCGCTGGTCGAGGTGCGCGATCTGACCTTGGAGATCGGTGATCCGGAGCGGCCGCTGCGGCCGGTACGCGAGCTTTCGCTGCGCATTGCGGCCGGCGAGACGCTGGCCGTGGTCGGCGAGAGCGGTTCGGGCAAGTCGCTGACCAGTCTGGCGATCCTGGGCCTGCTGCCGGAACCGGTGCGGGTGGCGGGCGGCGCCATCGGCCTGGCCGGCCGCGACGTGGCGGCGCTGGACGAGGCCGCCTTGGCTGATCTGCGCGGTAAGGTCGCCGCCATGGTGTTCCAGGACCCCATGAGCAGCCTGAACCCGGTGCGCCGCGTCGGCGACCAGGTGGCCGAAGCCCTGCGCGCAGCGGGCGTGCCCCGGGCCGCGGCCCAGGGCCGCGCCATCGAGCTGCTGCGCCAGGTCGGCATTCCGGACCCGGCGGCGCGCGCCCGCGCCTATCCGCATGAGCTGTCGGGCGGCATGCGCCAGCGCGTGATGATCGCCATGGCGATCGCCAACGACCCGCCGCTGCTGATTGCCGACGAGCCGACCACGGCGCTCGACGTCACCATCCAGGCCCAGGTGCTGGACCTGCTGGCGCGGCTCAAGCGCGAGCGCGGCCTGGCCATGCTGTTCGTCAGCCACAGCCTGGCGGTGGTCGCCGAGATCGCCGACCGCGTGCTGGTCCTCTATGCCGGCGAAGTGGTGGAGGAGGGGCCGACCGCCGCGGTGTTCGAGCGGCCGCTGCATCCCTACACCGCCGCCCTGCTGGCCAGCGTCGGCACCGAGGACGGCCCGCCGCCGCAGCCGATCGGCGGCACCGTGCCGCCGATCCACGACCTGCCGCCGGGCTGCGTGTTCGCGCCGCGCTGCCCGCGCCGCATCGCCGCCTGCGAGGCCGCGCATCCGCCGCTGGTCGCGGCCGGCGCCGGCCGCAGCACCCGCTGCATCCGGGAGCACGCATGACCGCGCTGATCGCCGCCGAGGCGTTGAGCCGCCGGTTCCCGGGCCGGCGCAGCGGCGTGTGGACGCGCGGGGCGCCGGTCCAGGCGGTGACGGATGTCAGCCTGTCCGTCGACCGCGGCGAGGCGGTCGGGCTGGTCGGCGAGAGCGGCTCGGGCAAGAGCACGCTCGGCCGCATGATGCTGGGTCTGCTGCCGCCCTCCGAGGGCCGGGTCCGGTTCGACGGTGTCGACCTCGGCCGTGCCGATCCCGGCACCCTGCAGCGCCTGCGCCGACGCATGCAGCTGGTGTTCCAGGACCCGTTGTCGAGCCTGGACCCGCGCCGGCGCGCCGGCGACCAGATCGCCGACGGCCTGTCCATCCACGGCCTGGTGCCGCGCGCCGAGCGGCCGGACCGGGTCGCCGCGCTGCTGCGCCAGGTCGGGCTGGACCCGGCCCACGCCGACCGCTACCCCCATGCCTTCTCAGGCGGCCAGTGCCAGCGCATCGGCATCGCCCGGGCGTTGGCCACCGGTCCCGACTTCCTGGTCGCCGACGAGCCGGTCTCGGCCTTGGATGTGTCGGTGCAGGCGCAGGTGCTGGCGCTGCTGGCCGAGCTGCGCCAGCGCCTCGGCCTGGCGCTGCTGTTCATCACCCACGACCTGCCGGCGGTGCGACACCTGTGCGACCGCGTGGTGGTGCTGTATCTGGGCCGGGTGATGGAGGAAGGGCCGACCGCCGACGTGTTCGGCCGTCCCCGGCACCCCTATACCCGCGCCCTGCTGTCGGCGGTGCCGGCGCTCAAGCCGGCCCAACGCCGCCAGCGCATCCTGCTGGAGGGCGACCCGCCCAGCCCGGCCGCGCCGCCCTCGGGCTGCGTCTTCCGCACCCGCTGCCCGCATGCCCTGCCCAAATGTGCCGAGGCGGTGCCGCCGCTGCGCGGGGACGGGCACCGGATCGCCTGCGTGCGGGAGGATCTGGGCTGACGATCTGGGGTTACCCTCCGATGTCGGCGAGCCGGTCGGCGAGGGCCGCTTGCCACTGCGGGACGCGCTCGGTCAGGCCCAGGCGGTCGAGATGGGCGGCGTCGAGGTCGTCATCGCGCTCCGCGGTCAGGGCGCTGGCCATATGGACCACGGTCACGACCGAGGCGGCCTGCTGGTCGACCAGATCAGGCTGGTGGTGGAAGGCCACCGGCTCGACGATGCTGTCCGGCAGGCCCCAGAGCGCCAGCAGGTAGGCGCCGATCTCGGCATGGGTGGCGCCGAGCCGGCGACGCTCGGCGGCCAGCCGCGCCGGGCCGCTGACCCCGCCCTCCCGGGCAAGTTCCCGCTCGACGGTGCCCAGGCGCATCGCCAGGACCAGCATGCCGACATGATGAAGCAGGCCGGCGGTGAAGGCCTCGTCCTCGGACGGCTTGCCGAGCCCAAGGTCGCCGGCCAGATAGCGCGCGGCCAGCGCCGCCCGCATGCCATGGTCCCATAACGCCTGGATGCCCTGGCCGCCGGCCTTGCCGGTCAACTGCACGACGATGCCTTGGCTCAGCACCAGCGCGCGCAGCAGCTCGCTGCCCAGGATCTGGATCGCGTGGGCGGGGGTCGCGACGCGGCGGGTGGCCCCGAAAAACGCCGAGTTGGCGAGCTGGAGCAGCTTGGCGGCCAGGCCCATGTCACGGCCGACCAAGTCGGCGAGCTGCTTCTGCGACACGGTTTCGCGCTCCAGGGCATCGACGATCTGGCGGTAGAGCGCTGGCGGGCTCGGCAGGCCGCGCAATCCCGGGACCGCGTCGCTGACGCGCCGGTCGGTCAGCACCGAGCGCAGCCGGCAGGCGCGCGTGATGCCGGTGATCAGCAGCGCGCTGTCGCAGGGCTTCGAATAGAACAGATGGGTCGGGCCGACGCAGCGCAGCGCGGTCTCGCGGTCGCACTGGCCGGACAGCACGATCCGGATCGTCTGGGGGAACCGCCGCTCGACCTCGGTCAGCAGCTGGGCGCCGTCCATCTCCCGCATGCGCAGATCGGTGACCACGACGTCGGCCGGATCCTCCTGGAGCATCTCGATGGCGGCGCGGCCGCTCGGCGCGAACCGCATGGTCCAGCGGTCGCGCATCGGCCGCAGCATCCGCATGAGGCCCGATCCGACCTGGGGCTCGTCATCGACGAACAGGACCGAAATCACGCAGCGACCTCCGATGCAATCAGGGACAGCGCGCGGGCGGCCGTTCCTTGGCCCACCTCGGACCATAGCTTCGCGATGGCTGATTAAATTCCGGTAAAAGAGGATAGGGCCGATATTTTGGTTAACATTGATTCATCACGGCTGCGGCGACGGATTTTCTCGATGCCGCGGTGGGTTATCCTGAAATCGAATCATTTGGGGGCAGTTTTATGTCACCGCGCCCCCGGTGGCAGCAGCAGGAACATGCGCATCTCGCCATAGCCCTTGGCGGCGGGGACGATGCCGACATATTCGAAGCGGGCGTCCGGGTCGGCGAGGGCCAGGGCGGCGGCGAAGGGCTCGCTGACATAGACTTGGCCGGGCGGTGTCACCGGTTCGATCCGTGCGGTGCGGCTGACATGGGCGCCGGTGAAGTTGGGCCGGCCGGTGACCGGGTCGACGCCTTCATAGACCGGCCCGAAATGGGCGCCGATGCGCAGCTCCAGGGTGCTGGGCAGTGGCAGCACCGAGAAGTCGATGGCGCCCATCTCGCGCTGCACGTCGAGCGCGCAGCGCGCTGCCGCCGCGGCACCGGACATCACGACATACAGGCCGTCGCCCCAGGTATTGCGGTACAGGATGTCGGTGTCGTGGCGCGCCAGGGCGCGGCCGATCCGGCCCATGACCGCGTCGAAGAAGGCTGGGATCTGAGCGTCGTCCAGCTTGCTGAAGCCCTTGACGTCGCCGAACAGCAGGGCGCGCGGCACGCGCGGCTGCGTGGTCGGCGCCGGCTCCGGCTCCGGCGACCGGATCACCGGGCCGTCGGCGCGCGGGCCGCAGTCGATCACCTGCGTCGGCCGTCCCAGCGACCGCCAGAACGCGACGTCGCCGCCGGTGCCGGCGGCGTCAGGGGCGTCGATGCCGTCCCACACCGCCGCCTGCTCGACGTCCGTGTCCAGCGCCGCCGCCTGCATCGCCGCCAGGCCCATGGCGAAGCGCGCGGCGTAGACGAAGATCCCGGGATGGCCGAGATAGCGGCCCTCGGTGGCGTAGGACACGGCGTGCGCCTGGGCCAGACAGCGGTCGAAGCGCTCGGCCCAGCCCGGCCCGGAATCAACCACCGACACGGCCTTGAAGTCGGCGACGTCGAAGGGCAGCACCACATGCAGCCGCGCATCGCGGGCGAGCAGCCCCTCGGCGAACAGGATGTCGCCGCCCGACGCCAGCGCGCCATAGGCGTAGCCGACCGGACGGGCATCGAGATAGGCCGCGATGCGCGCGGCGACGGCGGCCTCGGACGCGGCGGCGAAGCGGCCGCCGCACCCCGGGGCGGCGATGCGGTGGCCGGTGAAATGCAGGACTGCCGGCGGCTTCAGGGGCGCCAGGATCGCCGGGTCGGCGCCGGCATGGCGGGCCACCCGCAGCAATTGCTTCCAGGCGGTGGCGCGGGCGGCGGCGTCGGTGCCGGCGACGGCCGCGGCCTGGGCGGCATGGCGCGCCGTCGCGGCCACGTCGTCCAGCAGCAGGCTGGCCTCGGCCGCCGTGGCCTGGCGATAGAACGCATCGGGCGCATCGGCCCGGAGATCGCCGAGCGCCGCCAGGGTTCGCCGCGCCAGGTCCTGCGCCAGCGCCCGATCGCCGGCCAGCCGGGCCATGGTCGCGGCGTTGATCCCCGGATAATAGCCGCCGGTCCGCTCGAACACCTGTCGGTAGAGCTCGGCCGAGCGCCGGGCGAGGTCAGCGCGGCCCATCGCCAGCGCCTCGTCCTTGACCAGGCGCGGCTCCAGGCAGGCGATGTCCTCGTCGGCCGCGGCCGCCGAGAAGCCGAAGGCCCGAAGATGCTCCCACGCCTGCCGGCGGCCGCCGGCGCGGGCGACGGTCAGAACGGCGCGGTGCTGCAGGGCCAGGTCGCCGGGATGCCGGTGCACGCCCTGCAGCGCCAGATCGTAGGCACGCAGGACGTCGCCGGCGCGCTCGGCGGCGCGCACGGCGGTCAGCCAGCCGGCGGGGTCTTGCGGGATCTCGGTCATGGGCCTGCGTGCGATTGCGCCGGCGATCGGCCGGCAGGTAGGGTCGGGCTGCATACTGCCGCCGTCGGGGCCCATGGACCAGCGCCGCGTCGTCCGCGTCTTCGTCTCGTCGCCGTCGGACGTGCGGCCGGAGCGGCTGCTGGCCGCGCGCATGATCGAGCGGCTGGGGCGGGAGTTCTCGTACCACCTGCGCGTCGAGGCGGTGCTGTGGGAGCGCGAGCCCCTGGTCGCGACCCACCATTTCCAGGACTACCGCAACATCCCGCCGCCGCGGTCGGCCGATATCGTGCTGGTGGTCCTGTGGTCGCGGCTGGGCGTGCCGCTGCCCGAGGCCGAGTTCCGCGGCGCCGTGTCCGGCCGGGCGGTCACCGGCACCGAGTGGGAATTCGAGGACGCGCTGGGCCACGCCCGCGTCAACCGTCAGCCGGACCTGCTGGTCTACCGCAAGACCGCGCCGGTCACGGTGTCGCTGGAGGACGACGAGAAGCTGGAACAGCAGCGCCGGCAGAAGCACCTGGTCGAGGACTTCATGCGCCGCTGGTTCCAGGACGGCGACGCGACATCCTTCACCTCAGCGTTCCAGGCCTTCCAGACGCCGGAGGAGTTCGAGGCGCGGCTTTACGACCACCTGCGCGCCCTGCTGCTGCGCCGGCTGCCGGGCGACGCCGCCCAGGCCGGGCAGGTTCGCTGGCACGATGCGCCCTTTGTCGGTTTGCGCGCGTTCGAGGCCGACGACGCGGCGATCTTCTTCGGGCGCACGCGGGCGCGCAACGAGCTGCGCGAGCGGCTGGCCGCGCGCGCCGCGCGGGGCCGCGCCGCGGTCCTGGTGATGGGGGCCAGCGGCGCCGGCAAGTCCAGCCTGGTCAAGGCCGGCCTGCTGCCCGACCTGATGCTGCCGGGGATGATCGGCCGGGTGGCGCTGTGCCGCTGCGCCGTGATGCGGCCGTCCGACCACGCCGGCGATCCGCTGGCGGCGCTGGCCTCGGCGCTGCTGGCGCCGGCGGCGCTGCCGGCGCTGGCGGCGGCGCCCTTCTCCGAGGATGGGGGCAGCCTGGCCCGCCTGCTGCGGGCGGCGCCGGCGGAGGCGGCCCGGCCGATCCGCCAGGGCCTGGCCGCCGCGGCCCGGGCGGCGGAGCCGAAGCTGACCGAGATCGCCGAGGCCCGCCTGGTCCTGGTGGTCGACCAGCTGGAGGAGCTGTTCGCGCCTGGGATCGGCGACGATGTGCGCCACCCGTTCCTGGCGGCGCTGACCGCCTTGGCCGACAGCGGCGGGGTGTGGGTGGTCGCGACCCTGCGCAGCGACTTCTTCGACCGGCTGGAGCGCTGTCCCGAACTGGCCGCCCTGGCGCCGGCCGAGGCCCGCTACCTGCTGCCGCCGCCCGACGAGTCCGAGATCGGCCAGATGATCCGCCTGCCCGCCCAGGAGGCCGGGCTGCGCTTCGAGGCCGACGCCCGGCAGGGCCTGTCGCTGGACGAGGTGCTGCGCGGCGCCGCCGGCCGCGATCCGACGGTGCTGCCGCTGCTCTCGTTCCTGCTGGCGCAGCTGTGGGCCGCGCGCACGTCGGAGGGTGTCCTGACCTTCGCCGCCTATGAGCGGCTGGGCGGTCTGGAGGGCGGCATCGCCGAGCGCGCCGAGGCCGAAGTGGCGGCGCTGCCGGCGGCGGCGCAGGCGGCCCTGCCGGCGCTGCTGCGGTCGCTGGTCACGGTCGCCGACGACCTGATGGCGACCGCCCGCCCGGCGCCGATGCGGACCGAGGCCGCGGATCCCGGGCGGACGGCCGCCATCGAGCGGCTGGTCGCGGCGCGGCTGCTGGTCACCGGCGCCGGCGCCGGAGGCCCGGTGCTGCGGCTGGCCCATGAAGCGCTGATCACGCGCTGGCCGCGCCTGGCGCGCCTGGTCGCCGACGACCAGGCGTTCCTGCGCATCCGGACACGGCTCCAGGCCGACGAGGCCCGCTGGCGGCGCGAGGGCCGGCCCGACGACCTGCTGCTGCCGTCCGGCACGCGCCTGACCGAGGTCGCCGCGGTCATGGCCGAGCGGCGCGATGAGCTCGATCCGGAGCTGACGGCGTTCTTCGATGCCTCCATGGCGGCCGAGGCCAGGCGCCAGGCGGCCGCGCGGGCAGCCGGATCCGCGCTGCAGCAGGAAGCCGTGCCGCGCTGGCTCGGGATCGGGCGGGTGGCCGGGATTGTGGCGCTGGTGGCGGCGCTGCTGGTGCCGCTGCTGCTGCCCACCGCGTTCGATGCGCCGCGGCTGGCGCTGTTCGATTGTTTCATGCGGCTCCGGCCGCGGGTCCCGGCGGGCTCGCCGGTGGTCATCGTGGCGATCGACGACGCCAGTCTGCAGCGGGTCGGGCAATGGCCCTGGCCGCGCAGCGTGACGGCGGCGCTGGTCGCGCGGCTGGCCAGCGGACACCCGGCGGCCCTGGGCGTCCATCTGCTGTGGCCCGAGCCGGATCGGCTGTCGCCGCCGAACTGGGTGCGCGCCGAGCCGGGGCTGCCGCCCGACCTGGCGCGCCAACTCGCCGCCCTGCCGGACAACGACGCCATCCTGGCCGAAGCGCTGGCGGCGGCGCCTGTTGCGATCGGCGTCGGGCTCGGCGCCGGCGGGCCGCCGGCCGGTGTGGTCACGCCGATCCGGATCGTCGGCGGCGACCCGGCACCGATGCTGCCGCACTATGCCAATGCCCTGCGCAGTTTGCCGCTGCTGGACCGCGCCGCCCGCGGCCACGGCACCCTGACCACCGAGCGCGACAGCGACGGCTTCATCCGCCGGGTGCCGACGGTGCAACTGGCCGGCGGCACGCCGATGCCGACGCTCGACCTGGAGATGGTGCGGCTGGCCGTCGGGGCGCCTGACCTGGTGCTGGTGGCCGATGCCGGCGGTGCCCGGTCGGTGGCGGTCGGCCCGGTGGCGGTGCCGACCGAGCCGGACAGCACCGTGTGGGTCCACTTCGCCGGCCGCGGCGGCCGGCCGACGGTGTCGGCGGCCGACGTCCTGGACGGCACGGTGCCGGCGGCGGCATTCAAGGACCGGCTGGTGCTGGTCGCGGCCATGGCCGGCGGCTTGGCGCAGACCGTCGAGACCCCGCTCGGCCCGATGTACGCGCCCGAGATCGCCGCGGAGTTCCTGGAGACCCTGATCGACGGGCGGGTGCCGATGCGCCCGCGCTGGGCGCCCTGGGCCGAGGCTGTCCTGACGCTGGCGGTCGGCATCGGGCTGATCCTGGGCCTCAGCCGCCGTCATCCGGCGTGGTATGCAGCGGTGGCCGGGATTGCGGGGCTGGCGCTCGGGTTGGCCGGCCTCGCCGCCTGGGACCGGGCCCTGCTGCTGGTCGACGTCGCGACGCCAGGGCTGGGGCTGGGGCTGGTCCTGGCGGCCCTGCTGGCCGGCGACCTGGTCGAGGCCAACCGGCGCCGGCGCCGGCTGCGCGCGGCCCTGGAAGGTCGGAGCGACGCCGTGGCATGAGAGAACCATGTTTCTGACCTTCGAGGACCGGCCGTCCTGGTCGCCCTTTATCGAGCGGGTCTGGCGCTGCCGTGGCGGCGCCGGCGGCCGGTTCTTGTCCATGGCCGAGGGCGTGCTGGAGCTGGTGGTGACCCGGCTGCCGGGCCTGACCCGGGTCACCCTGCGGGGGCCGGTCACCCGAGCCATCGCGGTCGACTGCCCGCCTGGCGGGCATTGGGTCGCCATCCGCTTCAGCCCCGGCACCTACCTGCCGCGGCTGCCGACCGTCCTGCTGCTCGACCACAACGATCTGGAGCTGCCGGTGACCGCCGACGGCCGCTTCTGGATGGAAGGGGGCTGCTGGGAGATCCCCGGCTTCGAGACCGCCGAGGTCTTCGTCGCGCGCCTCGTCCGCCAGGGCAGCCTTGCCCGCGATCCGGCGGTGGCGGCGGCCGTCGCGGGCGATCCGCAGCCGCTCGGCCGGCGCTCGGTGCAGCGCCGGTTCCGGCACGCGACCGGCCTCACGCCCGGGCAGTTCCGCCAGATCGAGCGCGCCCGCCATGCCGCCCAGCTGCTCGAGGGCGGGGCCGCGATCCTCGATGTCGCCTATAGCACCGGTTACGCCGACCAGGCGCACCTGACCCGGTCGCTGACCCGGCTGATCGGCCAGACGCCGCTCAAGATCCAGCGCCGCGCGGCGCAATTGTCGTTTTCCTTCAAAACAGAGCAGGCCGGCCCTGGCTAGCATCCCGTCCGCAACCGGGAGGGAGACTGAGATGCGAGCGGAGCCTTATCTGTTCTTCGGCGGACGATGCGCCGAGGCGCTCGACTTTTATCGCGGGACGCTGGGCGCCGAGATCACGGCCCTGGTGCGGTTCGGCGACATGCCGGGCGCGCCGCCGGGCGCCGAGGACAGGGTCATGCATGCCGCGCTGCGCATCGGCCCGACGACCGTGCTGGCCTCGGACGGCGCGGGCCAGGGCGCGCCGCCGCCCGGCGGCTTTGCGATCTCGCTGCAGGTCGCGTCCGCGGCCGAGGCGGAGCGCCTGTTCGGGGCGCTGGCGGAGGGCGGGCGGATCGAGGTGCCGCTGATGGCGACACCGTTCGCCGCCCGGTTCGGCAAGCTCGCCGACCGCTTCGGCACGCCCTGGATGATCGTAACAGGGCCGGCCGGTGCTTAGGGTCGGCTGGGGGCTGAGCGGGTTCGCCATCCTGTTCTGCTTCATGGATGCGGTCATGAAGCTGCTGGCGCTGCCGGTGGTGCTGGCGAGCAACGCCGAATTGGGCTTCGGCGGTGTCGGGATGGCGCGCCTCTTGGGAGTCGTCCTGCTGGTGTGCACCGCCCTCTATGCCGTGCCGGCGACCGCGGTGCTGGGCGCGGTGCTGCTGACCGGCTATCTGGGCGGGGCCGTGGCCGCGCATCTCCGGGCCGGCGACCCGCTGCTGACCCACGTGCTGTCCGGCGTCTATGGCGGGCTCCTGGTCTGGGGTGGCCTGTGGCTGCGCGAGCCGCGGCTGCGGGCACTGTTGCCGTGGCGGGCGGCGGGCTAGGGAAATGGCACAGTCCAGGCCTCATGGCGCCAGTGTTGGATGGTTTCGGCCAACTCGGTTCGTGCTAGGCCCACCATCGCTGGTCGCCCAGCCTCAGGCTACCGGGCCGGGAGATCGTAGAACCGGAACACCACATCGGAGCCATCAAGGTCGATCTCAAGGACCTGGTTGACCGGTTCGCCGGCTTCCGCAAGTTCGGCCAGCGCCATACGAAACAACCGCTGCTGTGTCGATCGACCAACACTCGGCACGATAATGATAAGGCCAATATGCAGCGGTTGTTCTGCGTAGAGTGTGCGGAAATCGGTGCCGTTATTGGTTACGAGCACCAACTCGCGGTCGCGAGCATAGGCGGCGACATGCCAATCTTTCCATCCCGCCCGACCGACATGCGCCACATGATAGGCTTCGTGGCCTGCTGCGTTCGCTGTGCCGACGAGATCGAGGCTCAGGCATTCGTCGATCAGGAATCGCACTCAGCCGGCCTCGGGGCTCGGCACATGCCTCCGTGTGTGCCGCCGCGGCGGCTGGTTTGACCAAGGTTGCTTGCGCGGCCGGCCGCGCAGCGGGTATGCCTCGGCATAGATCGGTGCGAGCCGGATCATCTCTGCCGTCAATCGCGGGTATCCTGCAAGCAAGTCCTCGGGGCCTTCCCCCTGCGCGATCAAGCTGGCAATCGGATGCACGGGGATCCGCGTCCCACGGAACACCGGATCGCCGCCCATGATGCCGGGATCACTGGCGACCAACTGGCGCGCTCGGCGCAAATCGCGCAGCGCCGACGCCAGCGCGCGGCGTGGCCCTCGAAGATCGATCCTCACCAACCCGCCCTCGAGCGTCACCAGATTGCGCGGCGCGCGGGCCATGGCGTCCACCACCTCGCGCCGCAATTCGGGTGCGAACCGGTTGGCAAGCCGCCGTTCCACCGCCAGCGACATCAGCGCTTGCAGGTCGAGCAATCGACTCGGTTGCCCGCCGAGCGCACCGGGGACCGCCTCCACCGTCTTCCTGTCGATCGCGTTGTTCACCGCTTTCAACGACAGGCCGGTCAGCACCGCCGCTTCGGTCGGCGTGAACAGCATCGCCGCGGAACCAGGCATGGGCGTTCCAAAATCAATCTTCCAGAGAAGAAGATATATCTAGGATCGCTGATCCTATCAATGACAATCACCCCACCCCGCGCGCATCCTCGATGACCAAGCCGTCATTGGGCAGGCCGCCGGGCGCCACCAGCTCGACCGTGCCGTTGAGCTTGGTGACGGTCGCCAGCGTCTCGCGCAAGGCCGAGACCAGCGCCTCGCCGCCCTCGGCCGTTTCGCAGCGCAGGACCATGGTGTCGCTGGCGTTGGCGCGGCCGACCACCAGGCGGGCGCGGCCGATGCCGGGATGGCGGCGCAGCACCTCGGCGACCTGGGCCGGGTGCACGAACATGCCCTTGACCTTGGTCGTCTGGTCGGCGCGGCCGAGCCAGCCCTTGAGGCGCCGGTTGGTGCGTCCGCACGGGCTGGTGCCGGGCAGCACCGCCGACAGGTCGCCGGTGGCGAAGCGGAGCAGCGGATAGGCGCGGCCGAACAGGGTGACCACGACCTCGCCGACCTCGCCGTCCGGCACCGGGTCGCCGGTGCCGGGCCGCACGATCTCGACCAGGATGTCCTCGTTCAGCACCAGGCCCTCGCGGGCCGGCGTCTCGTAGGCGACGATGCCCAGGTCGGCGGTGCCGTAGCACTGGCTGACGGCGATGCCGCGCGCGGCATAGGCGGCGCGCGCGTCGGGCAGGTAGGGGCCGCCCGAGACGCTCGCGATCGTGGTGGCCCGGCAGTCCAGCCCCAGGGCGTCGGCCTTGTCGAGGATGATCTTCAGGAAGTCGGGGGTGCCGATATAGCCCTTGGGGCGGAGTGCCGCCATGACCTGGGCCTGCTGCTCGGTGTTGCCGGTGCCGGCCGGGATCACGGCGCAGCCGACGGCGTGCGCACCGGTTTCAAACATGGCGCCGGCCGGGGTCAGGTGGTAGGCGAAGCAGTTCTGGGCCAGGTCGCCCTTGCGGAAACCGGCGGCGAACAGGGCGCGGGCGCTGCGCCAGGGATCGCGGCCATGCGGCTCGGGATCGAAGATCGGCCCGGGCGAGGCGAAGACCCGCGCCAGTTCGCCGATCGCGACCGCGGCGAGGCCGCCGAAGGGCAGGGCGGCCTGCTGCAGGGCGGCTAGCTCGGACTTGCGCGTGACCGGCAGGCGGGCGAGCGCGGCGCGGTCGCGGATCTCGGCGGGTTCGATGCCGGCCAGCAGGCGGGCGAAATATGGCGCGTGGACCTGGGCATGGGCGACCTGGGCGGGCAGGGCGGCCAAGAGCGCCGCCTCGCGCTGGTCGGGCGGCTGCGTCTCGGCCTTGTCGTAGAAGTCGGTCATGGCCCCTATGTCCAGTTCACAGCCAGCGCTTGCGGCGCTTGAAGCTTTTCAGGTTCTTGAAGCTGGCGCGCTCGCCGGCGCCGCCGCCCAGGTAGAATTCCTTGACGTCCTCGTTGGACTTGAGCGCCTCGGCGGTGCCGTCCAGCACCACCTTGCCGCTTTCCATGACATAGCCAGCGCTGGCCAGCTCCAGCGCCATGCGGGCGTTCTGCTCGACCAGCAGGATGGTGACGCCCAGGTCCTGGTTGATGCGCCGGATGATGCCGAACACCTCCTTCACCATCAGCGGCGACAGGCCCATGCTCGGCTCGTCCATCAGGATCAGGCGCGGCCGCGCCAGCAGCGCGCGGCCGATCGCCAGCATCTGCTGCTCGCCGCCCGACAGATAGCCGGCCAGGCCCGTG
>CAZEFK010000038.1:0-40280 GCA_964511405.1 uncultured Comamonadaceae bacterium
CGCCGCGGTTGCGGCCAGGCCGCCGCGCGCCGCCGTCGGTGCCGGCGGACCGGCGCGCGGCGGCGCCGGCGGGTCGGCGAAGCGGCTGCCGACGGCGATCAGCGCCAGCATGATCAGGGTGAAGAAGCCCCAGCCATAGACCAGATGGTCGGCGCCGGCGCCGACCGCATTGCTGGTCCAGTAGCACAGCAGCACGATGCCGAGGGCGCGGGCGCCGTTGGCGACGACCGGGACGATTGCGGAGGCGGCCAGGAAGGCCGCGGCCTTCCAGGGCCGGCGGTAGGTGACGCCGGCAAACAGCGCGCCGAACGCGATCATCGCCACCAGGAAGCGCAGGCCGGCGCAGGCTTCGGCCACGAAAAAGCGGCTGCCCGGGATCTCGATGACATTGCCGTCGGCGTAGACGGGGATGCCGAGCAGCTGCACGCCGATGACGATCGCGTCGCCGGTCAGGCGCTGCAGCGTCGGCACCAGATAGTCGCCGGTCGGGATCAAGAACAGGAGATAGGCGAGGGGGAGCCAGGCGACGCGCAGCACCGTGCGGCCCAGCAGCGCCGCCAACGCCGCTTGCAGCATCAGCACCGCGGCGAACTGCTGGACCTCGGTGATGCCGGCGCGGGCGCCGACCAGCCAGGCCAGCGCCAGGGGCGGAATCGGCAGCAGCGCCAGGGGCCAGGGCGACGGGGTCGCCGCCGCCAGCGCGGTGCGGCGGCGCCAGGCCAGCCACAGCGCGATCGGCAGCACCAGGAAGCCGTGGTTGAAGGTCGGCGACGCCGCCCACACCCGCTCGGCCGCCACGGCCAGCGGGTAGAACAAGGCCGCCCACAGGGCAAGCAGCGCCGCGATCCCGATCCCGGCGATCCGCCAGGCCGCGACGCGGGCGCCGACGGTGGCGGCAGGTAGCGGCAGCGCAGTCTCGACGGCCATACCGTCACACCCTCTCATGCCGCTGCCGCGGGCGCTTCGCCAAGCAGCCCGTCCAGCAGCCCCAGGTTGCGGGTCCAGTCATGGGCGCGCCGGACATAGGCCAGCCCGGCCCGGCCCAGGGTCGTCGCGCGATCGGGCTCGACCGCGTCCAGGACCGCCGCGGCGAACGCCTCCGGGCCGTCGGCCCGCAGCAGCTCGACGCCGGGTCGGGCCGACAGCCCCTGCAGCGCCGCCGGGCTTGCGACCACCGGCCGGGCCATGGCCATGGCTTCGATCACCTTGTTCTGGATGCCGCGGGCGATCCGCAGTGGCGCCACCGCGACGGCGGCGTGGGCGAGATAGGGGCGCATGTCGGGCACCCGGCCGGTGACCGTGACCGCCGACCACTCGGCCAGCCGGCGCACCGCCGGCGCCGGGTCGGCGCCGGCGACGACCAGGCGCGCATCAGGCCGCACCGCCAGGATGCGCGGCAGCACCGCGTCGGCGAACCATTGCACGGCGTCGACGTTCGGCCAGTAGCTCATCATCCCGGTGAACAGGATCGGCAGCGTGCCGGCGGGATAGGGGCTGGGGTGGTCGGCGGCGGCGTCGAACTGTGCCGTGTCGACGCCATTGGCCAGCGCCCGGATCCGCTCGGCCGCCTCGGGGACCAGGTTGCGCAGCAGCTCGGCTTCGGCGGGGGCGACCAGCAGCGTGGTCCCGAACCAGCGGGCGGCGGCCCGTTCCAGCGCCAGCAGCCGCTCGGCCTCGCGCGCATAGACCCAGCGCATCGGCGGCGCGGCGCGGCCGGCATATTGCCGCCACTTATCGCTGTCGACGTCGCCCATGTCGAGGATCGAGCGGGCGCCGGCGAAGGCCGGGCGCCGCATCACATAGGGGGCCATCGATGAGCAGAACACCACCGCATGGCTCGGACTGAAGCGTTCGACGATGCGCCCGACCCAGGCATCGAGCTCGGCGCTGTGGAAATAGGCTTCCGACAGCGAGCGGCCGTCGAGCAGGGCACGGGCGCCGGCCAGGCGCGCGCGCATCGGCGGCAGCGGCAGAAAGGTGCACTCGCCGCCGGCCGCGGCGCGGACGGTGGCGGTGTGAGCCCAATCGGCGCGGTCGTCGACGAAGGTGCCGACATGCACCCGGCGGCCGCGGGCCAGGTGCTTCAGCAGATGCCAGCTGCGGATCTTGTCGCCCTTGTTGGGCGGGTAGGGGATCCGCTGGCTCAGGAACAGCACGTCCGGCATCAGCCCAGGTCCCGCGCGATCCATGGGCCGAGCCGGTTGGCCACGAACAGCGGCAGCCGCTTCCAGCCCGAGACCATCAGCCGGTATTTCGGGCTCAGCGGGTTCTTCTCCGGGATCGCGGCACCCGGTGGCAGCTTGTACTCGTAGGCGAGCCAGGTCGGCTCGAAGCCCCAGTTGCATTTGAAGGCAAAGGCGCCGGTGCCGGCCTTGCTGCGCCCGAAATCGAAGGTGGCGCAGCCGCGTTCGATGGCATGGCGCAGCGCTTCGAAATACAGCACGTCGTTGGCACCCGCGGCGCGCGCGGCGACCCGCCCGCCGCCGTAATAGGGCAGGGCCGTGCCCCGGAAGTAGAACGTCAGGATGCTGGACAGCGCGACGCCGCCGCGCGCGGCCGTGCCGACGTCGCAATCGTCGCCGAAGGTCTCGGCCAGGTCGCGGAAATATTGCCGCGCGAACACCGGCGTACCCAGGTTCCGCACTGATTCGGCGTAGATCCGGTGCATCCGGTCGACATCGCGGTCGAAGGTGACGGTGCAGCCGGCGTCGAAACCGCGCCGCACCACCTTGCGCTGCTTGCGCGGGATGAAGGCGTAGACATTGTCTTCCCGGGCGGTGCGCGGCAGCGCCTTGCGGAAGATGGCGTAGAAGTCGCGCTTGTGCGCCCAGTCCGGCTGGCTCGGGGTGGTCGAGCGGAACTCCAGATGGCCGGCCCCCAGCTGGTCCCACAGGGCGACGGCGGCGGTCGCCAGAGCATGCCGGCTGGCATCGTCCTCGGCGGCGGGCCCGCCCTGGACGCAGAACGGCAGCGAGACCAGGGCATTGCCGAACAGGCGGCTCTTCATATGCACCAGCGGCAGCACGCCGGTGATGCGGCCGCCGCGCTCGGCCAGCAGATAATGGGCTTGATGGCCGAAATTGCGCTCGATGACGCCGCGCCAGCCGATGCGGTGGAAGAAGGTGGCCTCGGCGCAGCCCTCGACGAAGGCGTCCCAGCGGGCCGCATCCGCCTCCTGGAACGGGCGCACGGCGACGGCCGCCGGCGCCGGCTGGCCGACGCGCGCCGGCAGGACCAGGGCGGCCCCGGCGCTCATCGGGCGAGCTCCCGGGCCGCGAACTCGCAGGCGGCGAGCTCCGGGAATACGCGGTCCATGCGTGCGAAGGCGAAGTCGCCGAGCAGGCGCGCGAGCCGCGCCTCCATGGCCGCCAGGCCCGTGTAGTGGCGCAGGCGCGACCGCCAGCCGACCCCGGCGACGCGGGGCTGGCCGGGGTCGATTTCCCACGGATGGCAATAGAAGATGGCGGGACGGCGGTCGCGCCGGTTGACGCGGGCCAGGTTGGCCCGGCTCACGGGATAGGGCAGCAGGCGGAACCAGCCGCCGCCCGCGGCCGGCAGCTGCCGGCCGAAGCGGATCACAGTGGTCATCGGGAACTCCATGATCGGCAGCGACGGCACGGGCCGGAACGGCCAGCGCGGCGCCTCGGGCATGCCATAGGTGTCGTGGCGAACCGGATAGATGCTGGAGCTGTAGCGGTAGCCGGCCTCGGCCAGGGCCTCGAAGGCCCACCAATTGGCGCCGCCGATCGAGAAGCTGGCGGCGCGGTAGCCCCGGACCGGGACACCGCCCAGGTCCTCGAGCACCAGCCGGGTGCGCCTGATATCGGCCAGGAACGCGGCCGGAGCCTGGGCGTCGGCGCGGACATGGTCCCAGCCGTGGCTGGCGAGCTCGTGGCCGGCTGCGACGATGCGGCGGACCAGGCCGGGGTGGCGCTCGGCGATGCCGCCGAGCGTGAAGAAGGTGGCCGTGGCGCCCGCATCGGCGAACCGCTGCAGCATCCGGTCGACATTGGCCTCGACCCGGCTCTCGAGCCGCGGCCAGTCGCGCCGGTCGATGCGCCGGGCGAGCGCGTGGACCTGGTACCAGTCCTCGACGTCAACGGTGAGCGCGTTGACCAGTCCCGCCGGCGCGTCCGCGCCGGGGGTTGCTGCGAGCGAGAGGGACATCAGGCGGCGCCGCGGTCGCGGTCGAGAAATTCGATCGCCATGGTCATGGCGCGCCGGATCGTTCGCTCATGCTGGTCGACGCGCTCCTCGAGCCCGGTCAATCGCTGCTCGACGCGCTCGGCGATCGCCGCCACCCGGGTCGGCATCCGTACCGCCAGGGCGGTCCCGGTGCTGGCCGGCTCGGGCAAGGTCAGCCCCTCGGTCTCGCGATCCAGATCATCGATCACCCGGCCGACGTCGTCGGCGGTGAAGCGGTGGCTCTCGGTCAGGAAGCCGTAGAGCATGATGCGGCTGCACAGCGTGTTGATGCGCCGGGGCAGGCCGCCGGTCGCCGTGAAGACGGCGTCGATGGCGGCTTCGGTGAATTCGGGGTCGCCCTGCCAGCCGACCATGCCCAGGCGGTGCAGGATGTAGGCGCCGGTTTCCTCGCGGTCCATCGGGCCCAGGAAGTAGGACGCGATCACCCGCTGGCGCAGCTGCTCCAGGCCCGGGCGCGCCAGGATTTGCTGGAACTGCGGCTGGCCCAGCAGGAAGGTCTGGAACAGCGAGCGCTCGCCGATCTGGAAGTTCGACAGCATGCGCAGCTCTTCCAGCGCCAGGGGCGACAGGTTCTGCGCCTCGTCGACGATCAGCAGGGCGCGGCGGCCGGCCTCGAAGGTCCGGCGCAGGAAGGCCTCCAGGGTCTTGAGCACGGCCGCCTTCGAGCTGCGCTCGACGGTCAGGCCGAAGGCATGGGCGACCATCGCCAGCAGGTCCTGCACGCCGAGCCGCGTGGTGACGATGCGGGCGGCGACGATGTCGTGGGTGTTGATCGTGGCGCACAGCCGCTGGACCAGGGTGGTCTTTCCGGCCCCGATGTCGCCGACGATGATGATGAAGCCTTCGCCCTGGCCCAGCCCGTAAGTCAAGTGGGCCATCGCCTGGGCATGCACCCGGCTCTTGAAGAAGAACCGGGAGTCTGGGGTGAGAAGAAACGGTAGTGCGGTCAGCTTATAGAACTCGGCGTACATCAAGCCCCCGCATCTGAAGACTAGAAGACCTTTCTCAACACGACGGTGATGGCGTTTTCTTGAACGTTGCCTTGATTGAAGACCGTCGAACCGCCTTGGCTTGAGTTCTGATTCAGGTAGCTGTAGCTCAAGCTTCCGGACAGGCTGTTGTTAAACGCGTAGCTTACGCTGGCGATGCCTTGGAAGGTGGTCGTAGGCGGAACGGTGGATCTGGTGTCGCCGTCATTGCGGGCATCGGCATAGGCGAGCGTCAGGGTTGCGGTCAGGGCCGGGTTGATCTGGCGGCCGACGCTGGCCGACACCCCGACAGTGCTCTGGTTGCCGCCGAACAGCTCGCCCGCGACCGGCCGGCTGACCGCGACGCGGCGGGTGAAATAGGTGGTGCCGCTGATCGTGGTGCGCGCCTGCGTGGTCGACAGCGTCACCGTCGCCGTGCGGTCGCGGAAGATCTCGCTGCCGAGCTGCTGGGCGGCCAGGTCGCGCACCGTGAAGGGCAGGCCGGTGCGGTTGCTGACCAGAAGGCCGTTGGCGTCGACGCCGAGGGTGTCGAGCCGGTCGAGGATCTCGCCCGACTCCGTGGCGACGCCATCGACCAGCGACGCGAACAGGTTGGACTGGGGCGCGAAGCGCCAGGTGATCTGGGCTGTGTAGTTGGGCCGGTTGTAGCGCTCGCCGACCACCGCTCGGATCCGCGTGTTCGGGCCCGGGGTGAGCTGGAACCCGGCACCGTAGTAGGGGCCGGTCAGCTTGGTCGTGAGCAGCCCCGATTCGACGTCGTCATAGCCGCCGACCAGCAGCAGGGCGACATAGCGCGACAGCGCGTATTCGCCGGTCGCCAGGACCGAACGGTTGTCGAAGTTGGGGTCGCCGCTCTGCTGCGTGGTCGCGATGTCGCCCTGCAACTGCCATTGCAGGGTCGAGAAGCGGTTGCCGCTGGTCAGCAGCGCCGAGGCATCGCTGATGCTGGAGTTGTTGAGGGTCGCGGTGCGCGCCTGGTTGATCGGCGTGTCGTAGAAAACCCGGCCGTAGCGGTAGCGCACCTCGGAATCGGCGAAGTCGCCCAGATGGTTGCGGAAATAGGGGCTGATGTCGAAGGTGCTGATCGTGTTCTGGCGGGCCAGGTTGCGGTTCTCGATGGTCAGCGGCGTAGTCCGGCTGATCGGCTCCTGGGTGATGGCGCCGTTCAGGTCGATGAACGCGAAGTTGCGGATCACCTCGGCGGTCGCGCCCGCGGCC
This sequence comes from uncultured Comamonadaceae bacterium, assembly GCA_964511405.1. GTDB lineage: Bacteria > Pseudomonadota > Alphaproteobacteria > Elsterales > Elsteraceae > CAZEFK01. Next base: position 6,414 of record CAZEFK010000038.1, read on the forward strand.
AGCTCGTTGCGGACGGTATTGGGGAAGGTATTATTGGCATAAATGTCGTAGTTAAAAGTATAGTCCAGGTTCAGATTTACCCGAGCCCCACTGTCGCGCACCGAGACCGCAGGCGAGATCGTCGTGACCAGGTCGGACCGGCCGCGATGCTCCAGGCGGGAATTGTCGGTTGCCCGCTCCTGCAGGCTGATCGAGGGCGTGATCAGCGGATTCGGCGGGGGCGGCGGCTCGGCCGCGGGCTGCTCGGGCACCGGCTGGCCCGGCGCCGCTATGGGGGGCGCCGCCACGGGGGGCGGCGCTGCCGGCGGATTGGGTTCGGGCGGCTGCTGGGCGCCGGCCGGAGCGGCGGCCGCGAGGGCGATCAGGGTCAGGGCGCAAGTAACCCGGCGCTGGTTCTTGGAGAGCGGCATGGCACCAATACGCGTCTCGTGAGCGGATGCTCATGAATAGACGGTATTCGCTCCGAAATCATGGCTTTGCTGCCGGGTTGACGTACGATTCATCGCGAAGCTCACCGACGGGCAGGCCGATAGCAGCTTGAGGGCGCTGCCGAGGTCGTTCGGCCCGCACTGCCGGGCGCCCACCACCAGCACGGTCTGGCCGACATGCACGGCCATCACCGAGGTCTCGGAGGTCGACAGCACCGGCGGCGTATCGATCACCAGCACCCGGTCGGCGTAGCGCGTGGCCAGGTCGTCGATGATCGTCTCCATGCGCGGGCTGGCCATCAGCTCGGTGATATCAGGGCCGCCGCGGCCGGCCGGCAGGATCGACAGGTTGGGCAGGTTGTCGGCGCGAATCAGGGCGTCGGCCGGATTGAGCTTCGGCTCGCGCGCGAGGTCGATCAGGCCGCGGTCGTTGGGCACGCCCAGCCACGAGGTCAGCGAGGCTTTGGCGATATCGGCATCGACCGCGAGGATGTTGAGGTTGGCCTCGGACGCCAGGCTCATGATCAGGTTGAGCGCGGTGAAGGTCTTGCCTTCGCCGGGCCGGGCGCTGGTCACCATGATGACGTTGCCGCGCCGGACCATCGGCTGCTCGCGGAACGCCTTGCGCAGCAGCGGCCGCTTGATCAGCCGGAACTCCTCGGCCAGGCGGCTCTTGGGCGCGCCGGGCACGATCATGCTCGACCGCGCCAGGCGGGCGAGGTCGATCGGCAGGCGGCGGCTGGCCGGCTGGCGCGGCTCGGCCCGCGCCGCCGTGTCGGCGGTGACCTCGGGCCGAGGTTCGGCGAACGGCGGCTCGGCGAGCGGCGGCTCGGCGAGCGGCGGCTCGTCGGCCATGCGGCGCCCCTGCAGCGGCGTCACGATCGGCTTGGCCGGCGCGCGCGGGATCACGACCGAGACCGTGTCCCCGCCATACATGCGTTCGGCGGCCTTTTGGATCAGATTGATCGGCGGCTCACGGCTCATTACGACCCTCGCAACTGCGCCAGGATGGACGGGGGAAGAGGCAGGCTCGCCGCGATCGACGCCGAACTTGCGGCGGCCGCGCCAAGCCCGATCAGCAGGAGTCCGCAGGCGGCGCCGAAGCTGACCGCCCCGGCGCGCCGGCGTCGGCGCTCGCGGGCGGTCATCAGGGTCGAGATCGAGCCCAGCACCGGCTGCTCGAAGGCCTGGCCGAGCTCGGCCGCGGACTTGAAGCGGTCGTCGAACGACTCCAGCAGCACCGCAGCACCGATGCCGGCCGCCAGCGCCGCCACCAGGACCGCGGCATAGTAGATGACGTGGCCGGGTCCGCTCGGGACCGTGGGCAGGACGACCGGCTCGACGACGCGGAACTGCAGGCTGTCGCGGCGGTCTTCCATGGCCTGGGCCAGCCGCGCCGACTCGCGGCGGGCCAGCATTTCGTCATACTCCTTGCGCACCACCGAATAGTCGCGGTTGAGGTTGGAGAGCTCGGCCTCGACCTGTGGCACCACCTGCGCCCGATCCTCGGCCTGCGCCAGCGCCGCGCGCGCGGTCACCACGCGCTGCTCCAGGGCGTTGATCCGCCCCTCGCTGTCGACCAGCCGGATCTTCAGGGTCTCGTAGATGGCGTTGGGCATGCTTGCCTGCGGCCGGCCGCCGCCGCCGGCACCGTGCCAGGGCTTGGCCCGGGCCGCGGCATATTCCTGCTTGAGCTGCGCCAGCTGGCGGTTGGCGGCGATCAGATCGGGATGCTGAGGCGTGTATTTCAGCGCCATCTCGTCGCGCAGGCGCTGCAGCGTCATCAGGCGCTGGCGCAGGTCCACCGCCTCGGGCGACAGGCCGGCCTCGGGACTGGCCGCGCCCGCCATGCCGGTGTCGAGCTGCAGGGTCGGCGGCGTGATCGCGAGCTGGTGGCGCAGGTTCTCGGCCTGGATCTTCTCGTTGTCGAGCTCGCGCTGAGCGGCGTCCAGATCGTTGCGGCGCTGTCCCAGCAGGGTTGCGAACTCGACGCCGCTCGGCAGGTCGGCGGCGTGGGCCTCCTTGAAGGTGGCCAGCCGCTGCTCGGCGGCGCGGAGCTTGGTCTCGTAATCGGCGATGCGCTGGTCGATGAAGGTCTGGGCATTGGCCATGTCGCGCCGCTTGTCGCCGAGGTTGCTCTCGATGAATACGCTGAGCAAAGCCTGGACGACCTTCTGCGCCTGCGGCGGGTTGGGGCCGGTGTAGGCAATCGTGAACAGGTTGCGCACCGGTTCGGGCACGATCGTGATCGCGCTGCGCAGATCGTTGATCAGGCGCTCGCGGCCGCGCTCGTCGCTGACCGCCAGGTCGAGATCGGTGGCGCGCGCCACCTTCTCCAGGTTGGGCCGGGTCAGCAGCGTGCGGTACATGAGGTTGACCTGCTGGTCCATGTTGGCCTGGACCGCCAGCCCCTGCATCAGGGGCTGCAGCAGGGTGTCGGTGTCGACGTAGATCTTGGCGTTGGCGGTGTAGCGCGCGGGCAGGTGGCTGACGCCGACCCAGCCGGCGACGCTGACGAACGCGGCGATGCCCAGCACCATCCAGCGCCGGAGCCAGATGCTGTCGAGGTAGCGCCAGAGCTGAGTGCGGATGTCGTCCATGTCGGCTCCCGGCCGTCGGGGGTGAAGGGGTCGTCCCGGGCGGCACTCGTTTGCGCCCGGGACCGGCAGAACAACGCGCCAACCGGCGGACGGTGGCCGGCGCCCGGGCGCCTAGAACCAGGATTGCGGGATCACGAGGATGTCGCCGGGCTTGACCGCCACGTTCGCGGTCACGTCTCCGTCACGGATCAAGTCGTCCAGGCGCAGCCGATAGTTCTCCTGGTGGTCGGCGACGCGGCGCACCAGCACCGCGCGGTTGCCCGCGGCGAACTGGGTCAGGCCGCCGACCCGGACCATCACGTCCAGCACCGACATGTTGTCGCTGAACGGGATCGCCTGTGGCCGCGCCGCCTCGCCGATCACCCGCACCTGCTGCGTGAACGGCCCGATGAAGTTGGTGACCACCACGGTCACGATCGGCTCCTGGATGTATTTGGCGAGTGCGCCCTGGATCTCCTTGCTGAGATCGGTCGGCCGCTTGCCGGCGGCCTGGATGTCGTCGGCCAGCGGGATCGAGATGCGGCCGTCGGGGCGGACCGGCACCGTGGAGGTTAGGTCGGGGTTGCGCCAGACGAACACCTGCAGCGTGTCGCCCGGCCCGATGACATAGTCGGGCGTGTTGGCGCCAGCCGAGATCGTCTCGGGCGCCGGCGCAGCTGCGGCCGTGGTGGCCGCCGGGCCGCTGCACGCGGCAAGACCGGCGGTGGCGAGCGGAGCCAAGAGCCAGACGGCGAGAGCCTGCAAGCGGAATGCGGTCATGGGCGGGTGTCCTCGGTCGGAAAGGGGCGCGCCGGCCGGTGCAGCCGGTCCGCATCGGTCAAGAATTGCTGGCCGGCTTGTTGAAACCCAACCATGTCGAGCCGACCCAGGGTAGCTAGATGCCCCGACGAACGCGCGACGTCCTTAAAAGTCGCAGCGCATGGATCGAAGTTTCTAATAAAACCAAGTCCGGTCGCCGCCGGCGTTTAGCCGCTTTGTTAAACCACCCCGAACCCGCTGCTGCGAGCGGTTCGGACCCGCCCGGCGGCGGCGCGCGCCGTGACCAAATCGGGATATCCTTGTGATCTCTATGGCGCGTCATAACCATTGTCGGATATTTTCATAAACATTTTCCGATTTGATCTTGGGAAATGAAAAATTCCGGATCGGCATCTAATCTGTCCCGCATATCAAACGATTTGACGTTCATTGTTCAATACGGACTAAAGTAAAATACTTCGGCGGCAGCGAGCCTTGGTGCGTTACTCGTCGGACTGGAACGCTTCGGTTTTGCCCGGGCGGCCCGGTCATGCTCGTCTGAAGGCGGCCAATTGTAAAAGCTTGGCGATCCTCATGCGAGTACGGCCGGGAAAGACGGGCGGCGGGCAAGCACTTGTCCGGAATCTTTACATCGGGTGACCGAACCATGCGTTTGTTCAAGCATCACATCCCGAACCAGGCGGTGGCAGCGGTTTGCGTAGACCTTGCGCTGCTGGCGGGCTTGGCCGCCGCAAGCGCGCATCTGATGGAGTTGATCCACGGGTTCGGGCTGGACGCGGCGTTGCCGCAGCTGACCCTGACGCTGACCACCTTCGGCGTCCTCGGCATCTATTCGATGGGACTCTATGGCAGTGCCGCGACCGGCCGGCCGCCGCAGCACGAGTTTGCGCGGCTGGTGGTCGGGCTGGGCTTCGCCGTGGTCATCGCCGATCTGGTGATCAGCCTGACGCCGCTGCCCGAGCCGAGCAGCAACCGTGTGTTCTTCCGGTGGACCTATGCGGCCAAGCTGGCCCTCACCTTCGCGGCCTTGGCGCTGCCGTCGCTGATGACGGCGCACCGGCTGTTCTGGCCGCTGCTGCGGCGGACCGCGCGACGGCGCGTGCTGCTGGTCGGCGCGGCGCCTGATGCCGCCAATCTCAGCCGGATGGTGCAGGCGGCCGGGGGCGGCGGCGCCATCGTGATGGTGGTGCGCCCCGATGGCGAAGTCGAGACGGTGGGCGGCGCGGCCGCGCGCTCCGGACCTCCCGCGCCGCCGGGCGGCGGCTCGCTGTCGGACATCGCGCACAGCTTTCGCGTCCATGAAGTGGTGCTGACGGCCGAGCAGGGGGCCGTATCCATGGACAGCGTCATGGCCTGCAAGTTCTCGGGCGTGCATGTCACCGATTACTTGTCGTTCTATGAGCGCGAGACCCGGCGCGTCGACCTGGAGGCGGTGCGGCCGGACTGGTTCGTGTTCTCCGACGGCTTCGCGGCCCGGCGCTTCGAGCTGGCCGCCAAGCGCGCCATCGATATCCTGTTCAGCCTGGGCTTCCTGATCGCGACGCTGCCGGTCACGTTGGCCACGGCGCTGCTGATCAAGCTGGACAGCAAGGGGCCGATCTTCTACGGCCAGGAGCGGGTCGGCCTCAACGGCAAGACCTTCACGGTGCTCAAGTTCCGCAGCATGCGGACGGATGCCGAAGCCGCCGGGCCGCAATGGGCGGCCGAGCGCGACCCGCGCATCACCCGGATCGGCGCCTTCATCCGCCGTACCCGGATCGACGAGATCCCGCAGATGCTGAACGTGCTGCGCGGCACCATGAGCCTGGTCGGCCCGCGTCCGGAACGCCCCGTGTTCGTGGAGAAGCTCTCGGCCGAGATCCCGTATTACGGCGAGCGGCACCGCATGAAGCCCGGCATCACCGGCTGGGCCCAGATCAACTATCCTTATGGCGCCAGTGTCGAGGACGCCCGCGCCAAGCTGTCCTACGACCTTTATTACACCAAGAACTTCAGCCTGATGCTGGATGTCATCATCATCCTGCAGACGGCCCGGGTCGTCCTCTGGCCCGAAGGCGTGCGCTGACATGGCCGCCTATCTCGTGACCGGCGGCGCCGGCTTCATCGGCAGCCACCTGGTCGACTCGCTGCTGGCGGACGGCCACCAGGTGCGGGTGCTCGACGATCTGTCGACCGGGCGCCGCGCCAACCTGCCGCCGCGGGTCGAGCTGCGCGTCGCCGACGTCGCCGCCGCCGCCGCGATGTCGGCGGCGATGGCCGGGGTCGCCGGCTGCTTCCACCTGGCCGCGGTCGCCTCGGTCGAGCGCAGCACGATCGCGTGGCTCGCCACCCATCGCGCCAACCTGACCGGCACCATCGCCGTGCTCGACGCCGCGGCCAAGGCGGACGGCGGTCCGGTGCCGGTGGTCTACGCGTCCTCGGCGGCGGTCTATGGCGACTGCCGCGACATTCCGCTGGCCGAGATGGCGCCGACGCGGCCGCTGTCGGCCTACGGCGCCGACAAGCTGGGCTGCGAGCTGCATGCCCGCGTGGCCGCCCGGGTGCACCGGGTCCCGAGCTTCGGGACCCGCTTTTTCAACATCTACGGTCCTCGCCAGGACCCGCGCTCGCCCTATTCCGGCGTGATCTCGATCTTCGCCGAGCGGATCGCCGCCGGCGAGCCGGTGACGCTGCACGGCGACGGCGGCCAGAGCCGCGACTTCGTCTATGTGGGCGACGCCGTCCGGGCCTTGCGGCTGGGCATGGACCGCATCGCCGGGAGCAACCCGGCCCGCGCCGAGGTGGCGAATGTCTGCACCGGCCGCGCAACCACCATTGCCGAGCTGCTGGCCCTGATCGCCGGCGCCGTCGGCCGCCATCCCAAGGTGCTGGCGGCAGCGTCTCGGCCTGGCGACATCCGGGAGTCCCTCGGCTGCCCCGGCCTGGCCGAGGCGCTGCTGGGATTCCGGGCGGTCACGCCTATCGAAGCCGGCCTGCGCCGGTTGGTCGAGTCGCGCCTGGCCGGCGCCGCCTAGGAGCTCGCATGCACATCCTGTACTTCCATCGCACCCAGTCCAAGGACGGGCAGGCGGTGCATATCGCCGCCATGGTCGGCGCGCTGCGGCGGCTCGGTCACAGCGTCGCCATGGTCGCGCCGCCCAACCTCGACCAGGTCGAGTTCGGCGGCGGTGCCACCCGCTCGGCCGTGCTCAAGCGCTGCTTGCCGAGCGCCGCCTACGAGTTTTTGGAGTACGGCTACAGCGTCCTCGAGTGGCGGCGCCTGATGGCCGCTGCCCGCGCGCGCCGCCCCGACGCCATCTATCAGCGCGCCAACCTGTTCATGCCGGCCGGCCGCTGGGCCGCGCGCCGCCTGGGCGTGCCGCTGCTGCTGGAGGTCAACGCGCCGCTGGCCGAGGAGCGCGGCCGCTACGGCGGCTTGGCGCTGCCGCGCTTCGCCGCTGCCGGCGAGCGCCAGTTGTGGGGCAGCGCCGATTGGGTGCTGCCCGTGACCGCGGTGCTGGCGGCCCGGGTTGCCGAGGCCGGCGTGCCGCGCGAGCGCATCCGCGTGGTGCCCAACGGCATCGAGCCGGGCTGGGCCGATGCCATCCCGGGCCGCGAGGCGGCCAAGCGCGAGTCGGGGCTCGAGGGTCGGCTGGTCGTCGGGTTCGTCGGCTTCGTGCGCGAATGGCACCGCGCCGAGCGGCTGGTCCGCTTCCTGGCGCGCCCGGACGCTCCCCCGGATCTGCATTTCCTGCTGATCGGCGACGGCACCACCCGGACCGCCCTGGAGGCCGAGGCCCAGAAGCTCGGGGTGGCGCATCGCATGACCGTAACCGGCATCCGGCCGCGGGCCGAGGTGCCGGCGCTGATGGCGGCGATCGACATTGCCGTCCAGCCCGACGTCGTCGACTATGCCTGCCCGCTGAAGCTGATCGAATACATGGCCATGGGCCGCGCGATTTTGGCGCCCGACCGCGCCAACATCCGCGAGCTGGTGATGCCGGAGCAGGACGCGGTGCTGTACGACGCCGCGGCCGAGGACGGCTTCGATCAGGGGCTGCAGCGCCTGGTGCAGGACCCCGGCCTGCGGCGCCGGCTCGAGGACGCGGCATGCCGGGCGATCGAGGCCCGCGGCCTGACCACGACGGCGCATGCCCGGACCGTCGTCGGCCTGATCGAGGCGGCCAGCCGCCGCGCCGGCGTGCGCCGCCTGGCGCCGGCGCGCAGCGCGGCGCCGTCCTGAGCGTCGTTACGGCTGAGAGTCGGTAGCCGGGCGCCGCGCCGCCGACTCGAGCGCCTGACAGCTATTGGCGAGGCGCATGGCCCCGACGATACGCGCGGCGCCCTTGATCCGATGGGCGGAGTCCGCGATCGCGGCGATGTCGGACCCGGCGAACGCCGCGTCCAGGTCGGCAAGGTCACGGCGCACCGCAACCATGAAGTCGGCCAGCGTCGCTTGGATCGCATCCGGATCGTCGCCGACGACGCTTTCCAGGACGGCCAGATCAAGCAGGGGCGGGCCGTCGGCCGACACCGGGTCCGACTCGGGGCCAGGCTGGGGACCAGGCTCGGCGGCGGGGGCGATATCGGCCGGCACGGCTGCCGGGAGCCAGCGTTCGAGCACGCCGCGCAAGGTCTTCAGCTCGACCGGCTTCGCCAGGTAATCGTCCATGCCCGCGGCAAGACAGCGGCCGGCCTCGCCATCGAGGGCGTTGGCCGTAAAGGCCACGATCGGCAAGTGCCGGCCGTCGCCCTCCGCGCGCCGGATGCGGGCCGTCAGCTCGAAGCCGTCGATCCCCGGCATGTGGCAGTCGGTCAGCAGCAGGCCATAGGCACCATGCTCCAAGGCGGCGAGGGCGGCTGACCCGGTCTCCACGACATCGGCGGCGTAGCCGAGGAGGCGCAACTGGCGGGCGACCACCTCGCGGTTCACCGGGTGGTCCTCGGCCACCAGGATCAGCCGGCCGGCGGCCAGGGCCTGCTCGCGGTCAGGGGCTGGAGTCGGCACCAGGGCGGCGGGCGACGGGTCGATCGGCTCCACTTCCGGGCTCATCCGCCTGGCGGCAACCGCCACGGCGGTGACGATGCGGGCGCGCGCGAGGGCGGTCGTCATGATGGTGTCGGGGCGCGGGCTCTGGTCGACGGAGAGGTCGGCGTGGCGATACAGCACCAGCCGGGGCGGCAGCCCGGGTCCGCCCGGCTGCCGGTCAAGCCGGCGCCAGAGCTCGGGCCCCAGGTCGGCCGGGGCCAGGATCACCGCCGTCGCCGCGATCGTCGACTCGCGGTGGGGCAGATCGGACGGCTCGGCCACAGCCGCGACCGCGGCGCCCCAGTAATCGAGATAGCCAGCCAGCATCCGGCGCTCGAGCGCGTCGGGGGCCACCAGGTCGACGCTGACGCCGGCCAGGTCCGGACCGGCGTCAGGGCCAGCCGGTGCGGCGGCCGGCAAGGACAGCGTGACCCGGGTGCCCACACCTTCGACGCTGGCCAGGTCCAGCCGGCCGCCCATCAGCTCGGCCAAGCGCCGGCAGATCGACAACCCAAGGCCGGTGCCGCCGAAGCTGCGGGTCGTGGCACCGTCGGCCTGCACGAAGGGCTGGAACAGCCGGCCCTGGGCTTCGGGGGAAATGCCGACGCCGGTGTCCGCCACGGCGATGGTCAAGGTCGCGCCGCCATCGGCCGAAGCCAGCGCGCAGGTCAGGGTGACGGTGCCTGAGTCGGTGAACTTGATGGCGTTGCTCAGCAGGTTGCCGACGATCTGGCGCAGCCGCACGGGATCGCCCCGGATCGGGCCGTGAATCGCCGGGTCGACGAAACAGCGCAGGACGATGTCCTTGGCTCCGGCGGCGCCGAGGAACAGCCGGGCGCTGCTTTCGATCAGCTCGGTCAGGTCGACGGGCACCGCCTCGATCGCCATCCGTCCGGCTTCGATCTTCGAGAAGTCCAGGATGTCGTCGATGATGGCCAGCAGCGACCGGGCGGAGCCCCGCATCGTCGCCACGATCCGCCTCTGCTCGGGATCGAGCGCGGTGTGCTCCAGGATCTGCAGCATGCCCAGGACGCCGTTCATCGGCGTGCGGATCTCGTGGCTCATGGTGGCCAGGAACGCCGATTTGGACCGGCTGGCCGCGTCGGCGGCCTGCTTGGCCCGCTCCAGATAGCCGGCCACGGCGCTCAAGGCGCGGTGGCGCTCGTCGGCGTCGGCCAGTGCCTTGCCCAGACGCGCCTGAAGCCGGCCGCTCTCGAAGAGCAGCACGGCCAGCACCAAGCTGGCGGCCAGCAGGCCGTAGATGCGCCCGGCATAGAAGCCGAGATCGAAACGGCCGGCGTTCAGGACCGCGCTGAGGGCGATGTCGAACAGCCAGGCGCACAGCACGACGCGCAGCCACAAATCGAGGACTGCGGGTTCGCGGGTGCGCCACAGGACCAGCAGTGCGACCAGGCTGAGCGTCCACGCCGCCGAGACGACGACGATCAGCGTCGGCGTATAGCCGTTGCCGGCCATGATCACCGGCAGCAGGTCGTGACCGGCCGTCGCCAGCGCCGCCGCGCCTCCGGCCAGCGCCGCCGACGCGGTGCCGGCGGCCGCCAGGAGCAGTCGCCAGTCGACATCGCGCGCGCGGCGGCGGCGGCGCTGCTGCCGTTCCCGCGCCGCGAGCCGGGCATAGGCGATCACGAACAGCGGAAAACTTCCGTGCCACAGCATGTAAAGCCAGGCTGTCGTCTGCGGACCGGCCCCCAGCAGCCCGGTGGGTGCGAACAGCCCAGGGAAGCTCAGGGCATGGAGCACGGCCATGAAGGCGCAGAACAGATAGCCGGAGGCGAGCACCAGCAGCGATCGCGACCGCAGATAGGCGAATTGGCTGGCCAACAGCGTGGCCGTGATCAGGTCGTTGACGGCAAGCGCCGCTTCGTAGGTCGGGATGAAGGCCCAGACCGGCCGCAGCGGTTGGCGGGCGAACGGCGCCAGCGCCGCGAACGCCACCGCCGAGGCCAATACGACCCCCCAGGCCAGACGCCGCTCGCTGCGTCCGGTGGGCGCCGCCGGGAGCGACGCCGCGAAGTCGGTCATTGTGCCTCGACGCCGATCGCGACGGGAATCCGAGGTGCAAAGTCTGTCGGCATCCCACCACCCGGCGGTAGCGTGGCAGAGACGAATGATTTGGGTAGCATAGTCAAGATCGGCAATGCACTTGTTGGCATTGCCGTCAAATATCCTACTCGTTATCGCGCAACGGCTGCGCCTTGCGCTATCCGGCTTGCGCGACCGCTGGTCCCAGCGCCGCCGGTGCCGGCGCCGCCCGGCGCCGGGTCTCGCGCAGCGCGCGCTCATGGCGGGTCAACAGCTGGCGGGTCGCCACCGTCACGCCGAACAGGACGTAAATGACGTCGAAATAGGCCATGCTGAGGGCGGCGCCGCAGACCATGTAGCTGACCATCGACACCTGGACCATCGATGACAGCTCGCGCAGCCAGGCGAGCTCGGGATGTCGCGCGGCGCGCTGGCGGTTGGACTGCACGGTCCACATGACCGCCGCCAGCAGCGACAGGAAAATCGCCAGCCCGACATAGCCGTGGTCGCCCAGCACCTGGAAATAGATGCTGTGGGCGGCGCGGCCGTCGGTCTCGGTCGGTCCCGGCGCATAGTGCTGGAAGATCCACGGCACTTCGGTGGCGCTGAAACCGCCGCCGACCACCGGGCGCTCGGCGGCGATGTTCATGGCCACCTGCCAGGCCTCCAGCCGGCCCATGAAGCTGTCGTCGGTGCGGGCGCTGGTGATGGTGTCCATGCGCGCGACCCAGCGCTCGGGCATGAAGGACAGCGCCGGCACCAGGACGATGATGCCGATCGCCATCAGCCGCAGCCGCTGTGGCGAGCGCAGCACCAGCGCCACGCACAGGGTTCCGAGGCCGATCAGGCCGCCGCGCGAATAGGTGCCCAGCACCGCGATGGTGGTCAGGCCCATCATCGCCGCCAGGCCCAGGCGCATCAGCCGCGCGCTCGCGACCAGGCGCAGGTAGTTCATCAGCGGCAGCACCACGATCAGCGCCAGCGCCAGGTTGTTGTTGTCGCCGAGGTCGGTGTACTCGACGCCTTCGACGATGCTGCCGCCGCCGCTGGCGATCAGGAAGCCACCGCCCTTGACGCCGTAGAAGCCCAGCGACAGGACCACGATCCACACCAGCGCATGGATGCGCGTGCGCGTGGTGATCAGCCCCATCACCGTCAGCCCCAGCAGCATCGTCTTGTAATTGCGGTCCCACATCGCCCAGGACATGGTGCCGTCGATCGCCGTGGTGGTGGTCAGCGTCGTCCAGGCCAGGAACAGGACGATCAGGACGCTGACCGCGGTCAGCGGGATCATCTTGCGTTCGCCGCTGAACAGCCAGCCGGCGAAGGTGAACAGCGCCACGACCAAGTTGACCGGTGCCGTGGTGATGAAGCCCCAGGCCAGGCGGTGCGGCGCCATCACCGAGATCCAGGTCCACAGCAGCACGCCGATATGCGGCATCCACAGGGTCGGCGGCAGCCAGCCCAGGATCATCAGCGCGATCAGATAGTTGCGCATCGGCGCCGCCTCAGGCCCGACCGGTCCGCCGCCGGGCGGCGCGGCGCCGGACCGGCTGGACCTGGATGCCGATCAGGCGCGACAGCCAACCCTGGCGTTCGGCGCGGTCGTTGCGCGCCGACCACCAGACCACGGCCATGACGGCCAGGTTCATCGACAGGAACAGCAGGGTGTTGAGCATGGGGGCGGGGTCCTAAGCTGCCTGGCCGAAGCGACCATGGCCGGCCTCGGGCGTTTCCGGGCTGGCCATGACACGCAATCTCCCTTCGTCCTTCCGCTCGGCGCGCGTGGTGCCGCTTGCCGCACTCGCGCCCGCCGATCTGTGCCTGTGGAAGACGCTTTGCCGGCAGGAGCCGTTGCTGCGCACGCCCTTCCTGGCACCGGAATTCGCCGCGGCCGCCGCCGCCGCGGCGCCGGTCCGGGTATGCGTGCTGGACGGCCCCGCCGGACGCGGCTTCTTCCCGTTCCAATATCTGGGCCGGGCCGGGCGCTGGCTGGGCGCGGCGGGCCGCGTCGGCGGCGCCCTGTCCGATCATTTCGGCGTGGTTGCCGCGCCCGGGCTCGCGATCTCCGCCGACCAGCTGATGGCGTTCGCCGGGCTTCGGCTGCTCGACGTCAGCCACCTGGATGCCGGCCAGCGCGCCCGCGGCCTGGCGGTCGGCAGCGTCCGGACCGGCCTGGCGGCGGCGCTCGGGCCCGACTACTGGGCGCGGCTGGAGGCGGCGCACCCCAAGCCCATGGCCTATGCGGCCAACCGCGCGCGCAAGGCGGCGCGGGAACTCGGGCCGCTGCGCTTCACCTTCGCCTCGACCGAAACAGTCGAGTTCGACCGCGTCATCGCCGCCAAGAAGCGCCAGTATGCCGCGACCGGCGTGCCCGACGTGCTCGACGCGCCGGCGGTCGCGATCCTGCGGCGCCTGATGGCGGGGGCCGACCCCGGCTGCTCGGCCGTGCTGTCGACGCTCCACGCCGGCGACACCTGGCTCGCCGGCCATTTCGGCCTGCGCTGCCATGACGTGCTGCACTACTGGTTCCCGGCCTACAGCGCCGAGCATGCCGGGCTCAGCCCGGGCCACCTGTTGATGCGGGCGATGATCGACGCCGCCATGGCGACGGGAGTCGCGCGCGTCGACATGGGCGAGGGCGAATCGGCGTTCAAGGAGATCTACGCCACCGAGCGCTATGAGCTGTATCAGGGCCAATGCCACCGGCCGGCGCTCGGCAGTCTGATCTGGCGCGCCGCGCAGTCGGCACGCTGGCGTCTGCAGCGGGTGCGGGGCGCGCCGAGTCCGGCTTGAGCCGGGCAGGGGGTGGCAGTCGGCGGGGCTTCGGCTATAAGGCGGCGCTGGCAAATTGGGAGATGCCGAGTGCCGATGGCGATCGCGCGACCGCTGATGGCGGCCCTTGTCCTGCTGTCCGTGGCAGGGTCGGTGAGCCTGGCCGCCGCGGCACCGGACACGGTGCAGCTGGAGCGGCTCACCTGGACGGAAGTCCGCGACGACATCCGGGCGGGCAAGACCACGATCATCATTCCGGTGGGCGGGACCGAGCAGTCCGGCCCCTACATCGCGCTGGGCAAGCACAATGTCCGGGTTGCCGCGCTGTCCGATCGGATCGCCCGGGACCTCGGCAATACGCTGGTCGCACCGGTGCTTGCCTACGTGCCCGAGGGCAAGACCAACCCGCCGACCTCGCATATGCGCTTCCCCGGCACGATCACGGTGCCGACCGACGTCTTCGAGAAGCTGCTGGAATCGGCGGCCGACAGCTTCCGGGTCGCCGGGTTCAAGGACATCGTGCTGATCGGCGACCACGGCGGCTACCAGTCCAGCCTCAAGGCCGTGGCCGAGCGGCTGAACCGGCAATGGGCCGCGACCCCGGCGCGGGCGCATTTCATCCCCGAGTACTACCGCGCCGTCGAGACCACGTTCGTCCAGGCGCTCAAGGCGCGCGGCCTCGGCCCCGACATCGGGACCCACGCCGACCTCAACGACACCTCGCTGATGCTGGCGGTCGATCCGTCGATGGTGCGGCTGGCGGCGCTGCAGGCCGCCCCCAAGCCCGACGCCGCGGTCGGCGTCTATGGCGGCGACCCGCGCAAGTCGACCGCCGAGCTCGGCCGTGTCGGCATCCAGGCCCAGATCGCCGAGACCGAGCACGCGATCCGCCGCGCGCTGGCCGAGCGCTAGCGCCTACCCCTTGACCGCGCCGGCCGCGAGGCCGCGCACCAGGGCGCGCTGAACCAGGGCGAACAGCAGCAGCACCGGCAGGATGCCGATGATGCCGCCGGCGCTGAGCGCCCCCCAGGGCAGCTGGAACTCGCCGACCATCAGCTGCAGCCCGACCGGCCAGGTGCGCGAGCCGGCGCTGGTGGTCAGCATCAGGGCGAACAGGTACTCGTTCCAGGCGGCGATGCCGATGAACACGGCGCTGGCGGCGAGACCGCCCCGCACCAGCGGCAGCACCACGCGCAGCATGGCGCTGAGGCGGCTGCAGCCGTCGATGCGCGCCGCCTCCTCCAGTTCGAGCGGGATGGCGTCGAAGAACCCCTTCATCATCCAGATGAACACCGGCAGCAGGACCGCCGTGTAGGCCAGCGCCAGCCCCAGCCGGGTATCGAGCAGGCCGACGTGGCGCATCAGGATGAACAGCGGGATGACCAGCAGCACCGCCGGGAACATCTTCAGGACCAGGTAGAACAACAGGATGCCGGCGCGCCCGCGGAAGCGGCAGCGCGAGACCGAATAGGCGGCGGGCGTGCCGGTCGCGACACAGATCGCCACGGTCAGCGCCGTCGTGATCGCGCTGTTGGCGATCAGCCCCGGGAATCCCGACTCCGTCCAGATCGCGACATAGTTGTGGAGCGTGGCCGGATCGGGCAGCAGCCGGATCGTGCGGCTCACGATATCGGTCTCGCGCTTGAGCGAGGTCGACAGCGCCCACAGGATGGGAAAGCCGCTGAACAGGGCGAAGCCCAATCCGGCCGCGTAGGCGCCCAGTCTGTCGGAGAGCCGTTTCATGCGCCTTCTTTCAACACGGCGGAGCGCCTGACGTAGAGATAGGAGAAGGCCATCAGCAACAGGAAGATCACCACCGACAGGGCGCCGGCATAGCCGAAGTCGAACTCGCGATAGGCCTTCTGGAAGGCATAGAGCGACAGGATCTCCGTCGAGCGGCCCGGGCCGCCGCCGGTCAGGATCAGCAGCAGGTCAGGCGAGTTGACCAGCCCGATCACGCGCAGCACCACGGTCGCGACGATGATCATGCGCAGCCCCGGCAGGGTGACGTGGCGGAACCGCGCCCAGGGGCTGGCGCCGTCGACCGCCGCGGCTTCGTACAGCTCGCCGGGGATCGCCTTGAGGCCGGCCAGCAGCAGCAGCGCGAAGAACGGGTAGCCGTGCCAGGCCTCGACGCCGATCGCGGCCGGCAGCGCCAGCAGCGGGTCGGCGAACCAGGCGACGGGGTGATCGGCGAGGCCCAGCGCCACGATGGCCGCGTTCAGCACGCCCAGGCGCGGGTCCAGGATCAACGCCCACATGTTGCCGGCGACCACGATCGGCAGGAACCAGGGCAGCAGCACGATCACCGTCAGCAGCCGGAAGCCCCGGAGGCCGAGGTCCAGGACCACCGCCGCGGCGAGGCCCAACGCCAGCTCCAGTGCGGCGGTCGCGGCGACCCAGATCGCCGTATTGCCGGCGGCCAGCCAGAACACCGGGTCGTTCAGCAGCTTGGCATACTGCTTCAGGCCGACGAAGCCGGTGCCCAGGTCCGGGCGATTGAGCCGCATCTCGCGGACGCTGAGCCCGATGCCGGACAGCGTCGGATAGATGATCACCGCCAGGATCAGCAGCAGGCTGGGCAGCAGCAGCAGATAGGCCCAGGCCCGGCCGTCGACCAGCAGGGCGATGCGGTCGGCCAGGCGACGGATCGACGGCGCCGGTCGGGGCGCCACCGAGGCGATCGTCACCGGACCTACACCACGGCGACGGCGTTGCGCTCGAGCCAGGCCCAGTCGGGCGTGAGGCCCAGCCCCGGCGCCTCGGGCACGGTCAGGATGCCGTCCACGATCGGCAACTGCGTGCGGTGGCGCAGCCCGCGGATCTGGCCGGTCGAGATGACCAGTTCCTCGTAGAAGTCGTTGTTCGGGATGGCCCCGCACAGATGGGCGTGGGGCAGGCCCATGCCGTGCACCTGGGCCTTCATCCCGTGGGCCTCGGCCAGGTGGGCGATCTTGAGCGCCCCGGTCAGCCCGCCTTTCATCGCCGGATTGGTGCGCATCATGTCCAGCGCCTCGTCTTGGATCCAGGTGGCGGCGTTCCAATGCACGCCGTCCGAGGTCTCGCAAGCCAGGACCGGGATGTCGAGGTCGCGGCACAGCTTGGTGTAGCTGCCCAGGTCGAATTCGCGCATCGGCTCCTCGTACCAGTAGAAGCCCTCGTCCTCCAGAACCCGTCCGAACCGCAGCGCGGTCGTCAAGTCCCAGCCGGCCGAGCCGTCGAACATCAGGACAGCGTCGGGGCCCGTCCATTGGCGCAAGGCGCGCGCGAGCGCGGCGTCCTCCTTGGCGTCGCCCCAGGCATGCAGCTTGAAGGCGGTGAAGCCTTCATCCATGCATTCCTTTATGTGCCGCTCGTAGTCGTCCACGGTGTCCCAAGTGACCGTCGAGGCGTAGGCCTGGATCCGGTTGCCGTGGCCGCCCAGCATCCGGTAGAGCGGCATGCCGGCCTTGCGGGACTTGATGTCCCAGCATATGAGATCGATCAGGCCCAGGTGATGCAGATGCATCTCCTCGACCCGGTCGATCTCCCAGACGCGGTGCCACAGGTCCTCGGTCAAGAGCGGATCGAGCCCGATCAGCGCCTTGAATCGGCGCTGAACCAGACTCAGCACCGCGTCGCCGCGGTTGATCTTGACGGCGCCGGTCACGCCCTCGTCGGTATCGATGCGGACGACGGCATGGCGCGGCAGCCGATTGGCCGGGGTGCCGTCGCCCGAGCCCGGCAGGCCGGCGCGCCAGCGATAGGGATCGCCGGCATCGGGCTCCTCGACCAGGTAGCAGCGGATGTCGGTGATCTTCACAGGGCGGCGTCCAATCCTCGGATCATGGCGTCCACCGCCCTTTCGACGGTGGCTTGGCCGACCAGGATCTTCTGGAACTCGGGCAGGACCACGTTCTGCGACCAGCCGGCCAGGCCCGGGAAGCTGGGCGGCAGGCTGCCGAACCCGAAGGTCTCGGTGGCCGGCGCGTAGAGCGGGTTGCCGGTGATGCGGCTGTCCTTGGCCATCGCCGCCGAGGCCGGGAAGTAGCCGGTCTCGGCCAGGAAGGCCAGGGTCGGCTCGGGCTCGCCCCAGAAGGTGATCCAGGCCCAGGCAGCGTCGATGTTGTCCTTCGCCATGATGCCGTTGAACAGGTAGGTCAGGCGCGCGATGTGCGCGGCCGGGCCGGCCGGCTTGGTGGCGGTGCCGAGCTCGGTCGGCTTCATGGCGCGCACCATCTCGGTCAGCGAGCCGGTGTGATGCCAGGTCATGGCGGTCTGGCCGGTCTTGAAGCCTTCCATGATCTGGCGGAAGCCGTCATTGGGGGTGCTCGGCGGCACCACCTTGTGGACGGTGTACAGGTCCGAGTACCACTTGACCGCCGCCATGACCTTGGGCTTGTCCATGGCGTTCTTGCCGTCGACGACGAACTTCGAGCCGAAGGCCTCGATCAGGTCCAGGACGAAGGCATAGCCGCCGGCGCCGCCGCGCATCCCGAAGCCGTAGCGGTTCTTGGCCGGGTCGGTGAGCTTGCGCGCCGCGTCCAGGAATTCGTCGGTGGTCTTGGGCGGCCCGGCAATGCCGGCCTGCTCGAACCAGTCCTTGCGATAGTAGGCCCAGTCCACGAAGGTGAAGGCGGGCACGCCGTAGATCTTGCCCGCCGCCGTGCAACCGGCCCAGCGGTCGGCGGGATAGTCGGCCTTCTTCGGCCAGGCGTTGATCCGATCGGTCAGGTCGATCAGCCCGCCCATGGCCAGCATGTCGGCCAGCCGCTCGGCGACCACCATGGTGACGTCGGGGCGGCTGTTGGCGACCACGGCGGCCGTGAACTTGGCCATGTAGTCGGGATTGGGGATGTTCTCCTGCCGCAGGTCGATCGTGGGGTTGGCCTGCTTGAACAGCGCCATCACCTTCTGCAGGCCGGCGAACTCTTCCTGGCTGGTGAAGTGGTGCCAGTAGACCACCTTGCCCGATCCGGCCGCCTGGGCCGGCCAAGGCAGCCCGGCCGCGAGCGCGGCGGCCGCGCCGGCCCCCAGCACGGTCCGTCGATCGATCGCTCCCGCCATCCCGCGTTCCTCCCTGGTTTTGTGGTGGTTCAGTCGAGCCGGATCGGCCCTGGCGGCGGCGTCGCGGGGCGTAGCCCCTCGGCGACGGTGGCCACCGCGTGCTCCGTCCGCGCCGTCGCTGCCAAGGTGAGCCCGTGGCCGGGCCGGTCGGGCGCCACGGCCCAGCCGTCGTGAATCTCGACCGGCGTTTCGACCAAGTGGCGGTAATTCTGGAAGGAATATTCCAGCCAGTCGGCTTCCGGCAGCGCCGCCGCCAGATGCACGCCCAGCTCCTGGGCGGTGTTGCCGAGCGACAGGCGCAGCCCATGCTCTGCAGCAAGCCAGCCGGCGCGCAGCACGTCCGAGATCCGGCCATGGACGTTCAGGATGTCGACCGCGCGCGCCTGGATCAGCCGCCGCTTGCCGGCCAGGTCGAGATATTCGCCGGTGTTGAGGTGGGTGAACGGGACCGCCTCGCCGACTTGGCGCAGGCCATCGAAATCGTCGCGCAGGCAGGGATCCTCGACCCACAGGATGTCGAAGCCGGCGTCGCGGAAGGCATGGAGCCGACGGATCGCCTCCTTCGGCGTCCAGGCCTCGTTGGCGTCGACCATGATGGTGGCCGTGCCGACCGTCGCCGCCAGCCGGCGCAGGCGCGCCAGGTCCCAGGCCAGGTCGGGATGGCCGACCTTGATCTTGAAGGCGTCGAACCCCTGTTGCCGGGCAGCGGCGAAGAACCGCTCGAAGTCGCGGTCGCTGAGGTGGAAGTCCAGGCCGCTGGCATAGGCCCGGACCTTGGGCGTGATGCCGCCCAGGTAGCGCCAGAGGGGCAGCCCCGCCTGCTGGGCCGCCAGGTCCCACAGCGCCTGGTCGATGGCCTCGCCGAAACCGTGCGGCAGGGCGCGGTTGTTGCCGCCGCGCGGGCGCAGCACCCGGTGCACCAGGCCGGCCGGCGGCTGGCCGGCCAGACCCGGCATCGCCTCCGCCCGGAAGCAGCGGACGAGCTCGTCGCGGTCGGGCAGGGGGTGGAACAGGTTCGAGAAGAAGCCGAGACCGCCGCTTCCGTCCTCGGTGAACAGCTCCAGCGCCCCGACATGGCATTGGTCGATGCGCACCTGGCTGTCGCCGATCACTCGGTCGCGCGCGAACGAGAAACGGGTGATCGCGAAATCGCTGACGACGGTCATGGTATCAATCGCTATATCTGATATGATCAGTTTCCATGGGTGATACATCAGATCGAGAGCGGGCGCAATCGGCGGCGCCCAAGCTGAGCCAGCTCGCGCACCGCCGATTCAAGGAGGCGCTGCTGGGCCGGCGCATCCGCACCGGCACCGTGCTGTCCCAGGCCGAGCTCGCCGAGATCGTCGGCGTGCCGGTGGGGCCCTTGCGCGAAGCGCTGCCGGTGCTGGAATCGGAAGGGTGGCTCACGGTCATGCCGCGCAGCGGCATCCGCATCTGCAAGCCGGATTTCGAGCTGGTGAAGCACAGCTACCAGCTGCGGCGGATCCTGGAGCAGGAGGCGGTCGCGCGCTTCGTCGAGCAGGTCGACGCCGCCACCCTGGACCGCCAGGAAGAGGCGCACCGCGCGCTGCTCGTCCGCGCCACCGACGAGTGCGAGGCGCCGGAGCTGTTCGCCGCCGCGACGGCGGTCGATCACGGCCTGCACCAGGCGATGATCGGCCGGCTGGGCAACCCCATCATCAGCGACGTCTACGCGCGGACCCACATGCAGATCTGTCTGATCCGGCTGGACCGCGACTATGCCCTGTCGCCGCTGCTGATCCGCCGGACCATGGAGGAGCATCTGGCGGTCATCGCGGCCGTGCGCCGGCGCGACACCGCCGCCGCGGTGGCAGCGATGGACGACCATCTCACCCGGTCGATGCACCGGGCCCTGGGGCTATAGGGGGACGCTACATGACCCGAGCGCTGACGCCGGACCAGGTCGACGCCTACCGGCAGGACGGCATCCTGTTCCCGATCCGGGTGCTGCCGGAAGACGCGATGCCGCCGCTGCTCGCCCAGCTGGAGGCCCTGGAGCTGCGCGACGGCGGCCAGCTCAGCCGGCGCAGCAACCAGAAACCCCATCTCTATCTCGGCTGGATGAACCGGCTGATCCGCCATCCGAAAATCCTGGATGCGGTCGAGGACATCCTGGGCCCGGACATTCTGTGCTGGGGAGCCGGGTTCTTCATCAAGAACCCGGGCCCGGCGTTCGTCTCCTGGCACCAGGACTCGACCTATTGGGGATTGTCGTCGCCCGACGTCGTGACGGCCTGGCTGGCGTTCACGCCGAGCACGGTCGAGGCCGGCTGCATGCAGGTGGTGCCCGGCACCCACCAGGTGCAGGCCGCGCACCGCGACACGTTTGCCGCGGCCAACCTCCTGTCGCGCGGCCAGGAGATCGCGGTCGCGGTCGACCGCACCAAGGCCATCGACGTCGTGCTGCGGCCCGGCGAGATCTCGCTGCACCATGTGATGCTGGTCCACGGCTCCGAGCCCAACCGCAGCCGCCATCGCCGCATCGGGCTGGCGATCCGCTACATTCCGACATCGATCCGCCAGACCGTCGGCGATCATGACTCGGCGACGCTGGTGCGCGGCAGCGACCGCTACGGCCATTTCCGCCACGAGCCGGTGCCGGCGGCCGATTTCGACCCACAGGCGCTGGCCTATCACGCCGCCGCGTGCGCCGAGGCCGAGCAGATCCTCTATCGGGGGGCCGCAACTGGGCCGGAGGAACGCCAGCGTTAGCCGGCCAGCCGGCTGAGCCGCTGCCCGCCCGCAGCTCGGCAGCGGAGCCATGGGAAGGCTTTGGGGCGGCTCATGGCCTTGGTTCATTACACCCGTTTGGGCGTGAGCAAGCCAAGACTTGCGGGCCATAGAACTTGGCGATTTCACACAAAATTGCATATATCAAGAATGGATGGGATCGGTAAGATGTCCAATAGGCATCGCTGATCGCCTAATGGTCGTCACCATACATCTGGCGCGCGTAATGATGAGGATGGGGACCGTCCTGGTCTATTCGGTCGACGCCGCCACCGGCAAGCCGAAGCGTACCTGGTTCTTCTTCAAGTTCCAGAACCAGACGCTCGGTGCGGCGCCGTCCGCCTTTGCTCGCTTATCGGAGCTGTCGCGATGAAGCCGCTCACCATCTTGATCATCCGTCACGCCGAAAAGCCCGATCACCCGGAGCAAGGCCCCGGGTTCTCCGAGCGCGGCGACAAGGACAAGGAGTCCCTGATCATCCGCGGCTGGCAGCGCGCGGGCACCTGGGCGGCGCTGTTCGGCACTGGTCTCGGCGGCAGCGATTACCCGATTCCGGACCGGATCTACGCGGCGGCCCCGGGCGCCGACGGCGCGTGGGACCAGGGGCCGAGCCGTCGCCCTTACGAGACGGTGCTGCCGCTGGCGGCGCGCCTGGGCAAGCCGATCGACACCGCCTACGCCAAGGAGAAGAGCGCTGCCCTCGTGACCGAGAGGCTCCTGAGCCTGGAAGGCGTCGTGCTCGTCTCCTGGGAGCACAGGGCGATCGTCGATACGCTCGTTCCCGCGATCCCCGTCGCACACGGCTCACCGCCGAGCGATTGGCCGGGCCATCGGTTCGACGTCGTCCTGCGCTTCGACCGGCCGGCGGGCGCAACCAAGTTCGCGTACCGGCCCCTGTATCCGAAGCTGCTCGCAGGCGATTCGGACCTGCCGCTGGACGGTTGACCCGTGCGCGACGCCGCTAAGCCGCGGCCCGCCCGGCTGCCGGGGCGCGCACGCCCGCGGCCAAGTGCAGCTCGGCGGCAAAGCCGCGGGCGAAGGCGTCGAGCGCGAAGCGGCGCTCGACGAAGCGGCGGGCGGCGGCGCCAAGCCGGGCGCGCAGCGCCGGATCGGCGGCGAGCCGCTCGATGGCCCGGCGCAGCGCGGCGGTGTCGCCGGGCGGCACCATCAGCGCCGTCTCGCCCGGCAGCACGAAGTCGCGGATGGCCTCGATGTCCGACACGATCGCCGGCTTGCCCATGGCGGCGGCTTCCAGGATCCCGGTGACGCCGCCGGCATGCAGCGACGGCCGCAGCGGCACGACCACCATCAGCGCGTCGCGGTAGAGCTGGCGCAGAGCGAGATAGGAGATCCGCTGCGGGATCGCGGTGACCCCCAGCGGCACCAGATCAGGCGCCAGGTTGCGGGTCTTCAGCACCAGCGGCTGCGGCAGGCCGCGATGGGCCGAGATCAAGCCGGTGAAGTCGCGCGCCGGATCGTTGCCGACACTGAGGATGGTCGTGCCCTCGGGCGCGTCGGGCTCGGGTCGGTAGAAGCCGGTGTCGATCCAGTGATGGGCGACCGCGGCGGTGACCCGCGGGCCATAGGTCCGGTCGAGCCAATCGACCTGGTTGCGGCCGACCACCAGCACCCGGTCGGCGGCCGGCAGCACGAAGTCGAGCACGCGCCGGCGCATCCGCCAATTGTCGGTCAGGCCAGGGTCCCACACCACAACCGGGGTCGCGAGGCCGAACAGGCGCTTGGCCAGCAGCACCATCAGCGCCGAGGCTTCGCCGACCGACAGCACCAGATCGAAGCGGGCGAGGCGCGCGGTCAGCGCCAGCGCCCGCACCGGGTCGATGCCGGAATAGAGCGAATGGCGCCGCGCGAACGGGTTGAGCGGCGGCGGGTAGGGATCGATCAGGGTCGGCTCGACGCCATGGGCGCGAATGGCGTCGATGCCCGACAGCTGGTCCGGCTCCTCGCCGCGCCGGCACGCCTCAAGGAAGGCGCGCTTGGGCTGCGGGTAGAGCCAGGCGACCCGCAGCGGCCGGTCGGGGCCGGCCATCAGTGCCACCCCAGCATATGTTTCAGCTGCAGCGACGGCGGCGACATCTTGGCCAGGAACATCAGGTTCCCGACCGGCCGGTAGCCGAGCAGCGCGGCGCGCAGCAAGAGGCCCGTGCCGCGCAGGAACATGCGGTTGCGATAGGCATCGCGGCCGATCCGGGTATAGCGGCACCCCAGGATGTAGCGCCGCTCCGCCGGGCTCAGGCGGTGGCGCTCGCGCGCCAGGTGCCCCAGCACCACCGGCAGCAGGATGTCGATCCCCTGCAGGGTCGGGGTCTTGCTCAAGCTGCCGGCGCGGTCGTGCACCAGGGTCAGGATGTCGTCGACATAGCCGAGCGCGCCGTGCAGGGCGAGCCGGATCCACAGGTCCTGGTCCTCGGCGATCGGCAGGCTGCGGTCGAACAGCCCGACCGCGAGAAGGGCGTCGCGCCGCACCAGCACCGTCGGGGTGGCCAGGAAATTGTGGGCCAGGAGCGCCTTCCAGGCCTCGGGGCCGGTCGCCACCGGCACCTGGTGGTGGATCAGGCCCAGCACCTGGCCGTCGCGCCCGATGTGCAGCGATCGGCAGGCGGCGAACACCAGGCTGGGATCCTGCTCGAACAGGTCGAGCTGCCGGGCGAGCTTGGCCGGCAGCCACTCGTCGTCCGCGTCCAGGAACGCGACGAAGTCGCCGGTGGCCGCGGCGATCCCGGCATTGCGGGCGTGCGCGGCGCCGCCGCGCTGGCCGAGCCGGATGTGGCGGACGCTGCGGTCGGCATAGGCGGCGAGCCGGGCCGCGGTATCGTCGCTGCTGGCATCGTCGATCACCAGGATCTCGGTCGGCGGCACGGTTTGGCCCAGGGCCGAATCGATGGCGCGCGCGACAGTGTCGGCGGAGTTGTAGGTCGGGATGACCACGCTGACGGTGGGCGTCGTCATGCCGCCACCCGCCGGACCGGGCGATGGAACAGCCACACCCCGAGGCGTTCGGGCCGGAGGTGGCCGGTCGCATCGACGATGGTCGATGACTCGATCACGATCCGCCCGAGGAGATCGCCGAAGCGGCCTTCGGGCTGGGGTGCGTTGAGGCAGGCGTCGCTTGTGAACATTCGACGGAACCCCGCTTGGCGGGCGGCGGCCACCACCCGGCCGTCATACCGGCCGTGCGGAAACGACAGAACGGATAGTCCGTTGCGCGCCGAGCCGGCGAGCAGGGCCGACAGCTGGTCGCGTGCCCGCAGCAGCTCGCCGGGGACGGCGCCGGCGTCGGTCAACGGCTCGTGGGTGGCGCCATGCACGGCGATGGTCATGCCCGCCGCCGCCAGGCGCGCCAGCTGCTCGGGCGACAGCATCTCGGGCGGCCGGGCGCCGCCGGCCGGCGCGGGCAGATGCCGGGCGACCAAGGCGGTTCGCGCCGGCCGCTCCAGGGCCAGGATCGCCATGGTCAGGCGGTAGGCGTCGTCCTCGGTCACCGGATCGGCGGGCCGCTCGGGATAGCCGGCCTCTTCGGCGATCGCGGCGAAGCGCTTGGCGTCCAACAGGCCGGTCCGCCAGTCGCCATACAGGATCTCCTGCCAGAAGGCATCGGCCCGGCCGATGGCATCCGCGACCACGAAGAACACCGCCGGCACGCCGTGGCGCTCCAGGATCGGCAGCGCATAATCGACATTGTCGGCCCAGCCGTCGTCGAAGCTGATCACCAGCGGCCGCGGCGGCAGCGGCCCCGGATCGTCGCCGGCCAGTAGCTTGGGATCGAGCACGGTGTAGTGCGCCTTGAAGAAGCGCACGCAAGCCTCGAACAGCTCGTCGCTGCACGTATAATGAGGGTTGGCGCGGGCCCAGCGCGGATCGCTCTGCGCCAGCACGCGATGGAAGCCAGCCACCGTCAGGTGATGCCGGTTGGCCAAGCGGTGATAGGCGGCCAGGAGCCCTGACCGGTACGCCAGCCTCACGGCCAGCTGTCCAAGACCAGCGGTCACGTCGGTCCCTCATCGGTTTGTACAGTGAACGTGCAAGTCGGGCATCGGTGGCCAGATACCGACGCAACTAGCCATCCGGCTTAGATGGCCCGGCGCGCGCGTCGCTGCGGCAACGCCAGGACGCCGTGATCATTGATGGCGGGCAGGCCGCCGCGACGGGCCTGCGATCGCGATTGGGAGCTCTCGGATATGAATGACATGCCGTGGTCGCGGCGCGCCTTCCTGGCCGGCGCGGGCAGCCTGGCGGCGCTACCGCGCGGCGCCCGGGCGGCGGGGTCGGCGGCGGATGCACCGCCGCTGACCGTCATCCTGGAGCTGCCGGACGGGCCGCTGCGCTTCGACGCGCCGGCTGGTCGCGATCTCGGCGACATCCAGGGGCCGGGCTTCGTGCAGCGATCGATCCTCGCCAGCCAGCCGGACCGGCCGTTCCATGTGCTGTTTCGCCCCGACCGGGGCAGCGACCGGATCGAGGTCGTGGTCGAGCTGGGCGGCGTACGTCCAGGCGGTCCGCTGGCGCGGCCGATGCACGCCCCGGCCTACCAGGCGCACATCCGGATGGGCGACCGCGAGCTGGCCCGGGTCGCGGTGCCGCGCCAGTTCTGGCAGGCGCGCTGGCGCTGGCAGTCGGCGCCGCGGCCGGTCACCGCGGATCCCGCCAAGCTGATCGCGGCGGGGCTGCTGCCGCCTTACGACCTGGCCGGCCAGCGTCCGGCCGCCCCGGTGCGGCCGCAGCGTTACGAGATCATGGGGTTGGCCGGGCTGGAGCCCTACATGCCGGCGACCGGCGAGCGGCCGGATATCGGCATGCTGACCGAGGCCCAGGCCGAATATGTGCTGACCGGCCGCCGCGGCGCCTATGACACCATGATCGCCCAGGCCGAGGCCTCCGGCACGGTACCCTGGCACATGCGCGACCTCGACACCGGGGCACCGGTCGATTTCTTCGCCCATCCCAAGCTGCACTGGTATCCCGACCATGATGCCGCCGACGGCAATGCGGTGCCGGTCATGACCGCGGATGTGACGCCTGATGCGGCGCACACGCCGGCGCTGGCCTATCTGCCCTACCTGCTGACCGGCGATCCCTATTACCTGGAAGAGCTGCAGTTTTGCTGGAGCTGGTGCTTCGGCAGCTATCCGCCTGATTACCGGCTGGGCGCCAATCCCCGGCCGCTGTCGGTGCCGGTCCAACAGGCGCGGGCGCAGGCCTGGACCATGCGCTCGCTGATGCAATTGGCGCGGATGACCCCCGAGCGGACGCCGGCCTGGCTGCTGCCGCGCCGGTACTTCCAGCGCCACCTGGACATCGAGCGCGACTACCTGATCGAGAAGTTCGTGCACGGCCGCGACCCGCTGAAGGCCGTGTTCGAGACCACCGTGCCCGAGACCCGCCCCAACGACGTGGTGGGGCTGTGGCAGGACGACTACCAGGTCAACGTGTTCGCCTGGGCGGTGCGGCTGGGCTTCGACGGCTTCCGGCCGGTGTTCGCCTGGAAGATCGCGTCGAATATCGCGCGCAGCAACGGCCGCAACGGCTGGCGTCCCTATTGCGTGCCCTATGAGGCGGTGCTCCGCAATCCGCCTGGCGGGCCCTATGCCCGCTCCTGGGCCGAAGCCTGGGAATGGTCGCGTCCGCTCTACGCCAAGCGCTGGCCGATGACCGACCCCAATCACTGGGCGAACCCGGACGCCACCTATCTGCAATATATGCGGGCGGCGCTGGCCCAGGCCCGCCGTCTGGGCGTGCCGGAAGCCGACGCCTGCTATGCCTGGGCCGACGGCGAGCTCAGACGGGTCGGCCGGCCGGTCGACTGGCGCTGGGCGGTCGCGTGACGGCCACGGCCGCGGCACTCGGCCACCGCATGGCGGTGGGGTCGGCCTGGGTGGTGGCGCTGCGCTGGTGCGTGCGCCTGATCGGCCTGGCCAGCACGCTGGTGCTGGTGCGGCTGCTGTCGCCCGACGACTTCGGCATCGTCGCCATGGCGATGCTGCTGGTCGGCTTCCTGGAGGTGTTCAACGAGACCGGCCAGACCCTGGCGCTCATCCGCCATCCCAATCCCACCCGCGCCCATTACGACAGCGCCTGGACCATCGGAATGCTGCTCGGCTGCGGCCTGGCCGGGCTGATCCTGCTGGCCGCGCCGTTCAGCACCGCCTATTTCGGCGAGCCGCGCGCCGTGCCGGTCATGCAGGTGCTGGCGCTGCGGGCCGTGATCGGCGGGTTCGAGAACATCGGCATCGTCGAGTTCCGCAAGCATCTGGATTTCGCCCGCGACTTCCGGTTCAACGTCGCCCAGAAACTCCTGACCACCCTGGTCACCCTGGCCGCGGCGCTGGTGCTGCGCAACTACTGGGCGCTGGTCATCGGCATCGTCACCGGCCGGCTGATCGGCACCATCCTCAGCTACACGATGCATCCCTACCGGCCGCGCTGGTCGCTGGCCAAGGTCGGCGAGCTATGGGCGTTCTCGTGGTGGACGCTGTGCGTCCATGTCGGGGCGTTCGCCAACTCCAAGCTCGACGAGCTGGCGGTCGGCGGCATCGCCGGGACACCCGAGATGGGTCGCTACAGCGTCGGCCTGGACCTGGCGACGACGCCCGTCAACGAGCTGGTGATCCCGTTGTCCCGGACCATGTTCCCGGTGATGGCCAAAACCCTCGACGACCTGCCGCGGCTGACCGGGCTATGGCTCGACATCCTGGGCTGGATCGCGGTCATGAGCAGCTATACGGCCGTGATGGTCGCGGCCACCGCCCCCGACCTGGTGGCCGTGGTGCTGGGCCCCAAATGGCTGGGCGCCATTCCGCTGATGCCGTGGCTGGCGCTGGCCGGCGGTGTCTACGGCCTGACCAACAACGTGTTCACGACCTGCACCGTGCTCGGCGAGGCGCGGATCTCGGCGCGCTTGACCTGGTCGCGCATCGCCATATCGGCGGTCGCCCTGGTGTTCGCCGCCCGCTTCGGGACGATCGTCACCATCGCCGTCGCCCGCTGTTCGGTCAATCTGGTGATGGCGCCGGCCCTGTTCCTGGTGCTGTCACGGTTCCTGCCGGTCACGCCTGTTGCGATGCTGGCGCGGCTGTGGCGGCCGCTGCTGGCTTGCCCGGCCCTGGCCGCCGCGGCGCTGGCGGCCGAATCGGCGCTGTCCGGGCAGCCGCCGCTGCTGCGCCTGGCCGCGGCCGGCAGCGCCGGCACCCTGGCCTATGGCGCCGCCATGGCCGCCACGTGGCTGGCCGCCGGGCGGCCGCCGGGGGTCGAGGCGACGGCCTGGCGGCTGCTGCGCCAGCAACTCGCCCGCGCGCATTGACCTCGCGCCGATTTGGTCACAAACCGGGACGAGAGTAGGGCAATCGGGGAGGGCATGATGCGACGCAATCTTTGTCTTGGGATGGCCGTGTTGGCGCTGGCCATGGCCGGCCCGCTGCAGGTCGCGCGCGCGGCCTGCGATCCGGGCGACCGGGTCGACAACACCACGGCCGACGATGCCCGGCGCAAGATCGAGGCCGCCGGGTTCGCCCAGGTGCGCGGCCTGGCCAAGGGCTGCGACAACTTCTGGCATGGCGCGGCGACGAAGGCCGGGGCGCCGGTCCATGTCCTGGTGACGCCGCAGGGCCGGGTCCAGGTCGAAGGCGACTAACTCTGCCCGATCCTAGGCCGGCCCCTCCTAGCTGGCGAGCTCGGCGGCGATGCTGGCGGCCGGCAGCGCAACCACGACCTCGGTGCCGCCGGTCAGGTAGATGATGCTGACGGCGTTGCTGTAAGGCACGATGGCGGTCACGCTGTCGGGGTTGACCCACAGCGTGGCGCCGGTCGGCAGCTCGCGCTGCCGCTGGCCTTCGGGGAAACTGACGAACTTGGCCATGGGCACCTCCTGGCCCTTACCCTGCCGCCGCCTGGGGGGCTGCCGCAACCGCGATCAGCTGGTCGGCGAAGCGGCCGGTCGCCGCCGCCAGCTCGGCCTTGCGGCGGCGCAGCTGGTCGGCGATCTCGGCGCGCCGCTCCAGGCTCTCCCCGACCAGTGCCAGCAGCCGCTCCGGGGTCAGCCGGTCATGGGACAGGCACTGCTGCGGCAGGCCCATCAGCTCGAAGAACGCAGTGTTCTTGAGGTCGTAAGCGATGTTGACCATCGGCACCCGGGCGTTGGCGGCCAGGATGCAGGAATGCAGCATCTGGCAGATGGCGAGGTCGAGTCCGGCATAGGCGGCAAGCAGCTGGCGCGGCCCGCCATCGACCACCTCGTCGATGCGGAAGCCGCGGGCGCGCAGCCACCACAGCACGGCCGCCTCCTCATCGCTGTGCTGCATGTAGACCCACCGCGGCCGGTACTGGGCGTCGATCCGGCGCAGGCCCGCCAGGGCCGTCGGCAGCAGCTTCTTGATCATGACCACGGCCTCGGGGCCATGGACGGCGAAGTTGAGGCCGATCGTCAGGCGGTCCGGGGACCTGCGTCGCAGGACCGGCGCCGGCTCCAGGAACAGCGCCGGATCGCCCGTGACCTCGGGCGTCCGCCCGGTCCAGCGGGTGAACAGCTCGGCCGTGCTGGCGTCGCGCACCGACATGAACTGGCACGCGCCCGACAGGCGCTGCAGCTTGTCGATGGTCCGGGGGGGCAAGGGATCGTCCGGATCGTAGGGACCTTCGTCCAGCAGCCGGTTGAAGCCGATGCCGTAGGCGGCCGTCGGGCAATGGATCCGCTCCAGCCAGGCGACGTCCTCCAGGCGACGGTTCAGCTCGCCGCGGATGTCGAGGAAGACATAGCCGCCGCCGCAGATCACGAACAGGTCGGCCTCGGCGTTGATGCGCGCGACGGTTTCCGGGCCGAGATGCCCCCACATCACGTCGAGGAACGCCGGCCCCGCCCGATGCTGCAGTTGCTCACGAATCGCCTCGCCGATGGCAATATCGCCACGGTTTGTTGAAGTTTTCTTGGTAAATGAGTAAACGTCGAGTGCAAATCCTCCAAATATAGCTGAGCAATAAAACCAAAGATCTTTGAGTGTCGTCTTGGCTAGGTCTTTCTTGTTACGGCGGATCGGGAGGAATTCCTGGGATGGCGCGATTGGAAGATAAAGGCAGATTTTCATCATAGCACATATGCTCAGTGGTGAAGCCAAGTGCCGGAGTAGCTGTTTACCTCTCACGGCCGCTGTGGAAGAGAAACGCTTTCGCAGGCGCAACGGATGGCTGCGAGATCACATTCATGCAGGACGAGAGGGGTGGACTGTGACCGAGCGGTTGATGCTGCGAGGCAAGCCAGGGGCGCCGGTGGCCGATGGAGGGCCGCTGCGCGCGTTGCTGGCGCACGCTCGGCGCCGGCCGCTGGGGCCGATCGGGCCCGCCTATGGGCGGCCGATCGTGGTGGTGCTGATCGATGCCGAGGAGGATTTCGACTGGACCCGGCCTTTCAGCCGCGACAACCAGTGCGTCGCCTCGCTGGCCAGCCAGCCGCTCGCGCATCGCGTCTTCGAACGCTTCGGCGTGGTGCCGACCTATCTGATCGACTATCCGGTCGCGGTCGCGGACCTCGCGATCAGCGTCCTCGGTCCGCTGGTCGATGACGGCGCTGCCGAGATCGGCGCCCAGCTCCATCCCTGGGTCAACCCGCCCCATGACGAAGAGGTGTGCATCGGCAATTCGTACCCCGGCAACCTGGCGCCCGCGCTCGAGCGGGCCAAGCTGGTGCGGCTGACGCGCGTGATCGAGGACCGCTTCGGCCGCGCGCCGACGGCCTACAAGGCCGGCCGCTACGGCCTGGGTGCGGCCAGCGCCGCGCTGATCGAGGAGCTGGGCTACCGCATCGACACCAGCGTGATGCCGCATACCGACTATTCCGACGAGCTGGGGCCCGATTTCCGCGGCTTCACCAGCCGGCCGTTCTGGTTCGGGCGCCGGCGACCGCTCCTGGAGCTGCCGATCAGCCGCGGCTTCGCCGGCGCCTTGCGCCGGGGCGCGGACCCGCTCGACCGGGCGATGCAGTCGCCGTTCGGGCGCCGGGTGCGGTTGCCGGCGGCCCTGTCGCGCGGCCGCCTGCTCGAGCGGATCACGCTGACGCCCGAAGGCATCGACCCGGGCGCCCAGCGCCGGCTGGTCCGGTCCCTGCGCGCCGATGGCCAGCAGGTCTTTACCTTTGCGTATCACAGCCCGTCGCTGATGCCGGGGAACACGCCTTATGTGCGCACGACCCAGGATCTGCTGGCGTTGCTGCGCAACATGGAGGCGTTCTTCGAGTTCTTCATGGGCGAGCTGGGCGGCGAAGCGATGACGCCGGAGCAGCTATACCGCCGCGCTCTCGCCGAGGCGGCGCCGCTGGCGCAGGCCGGGTAGCCAGACGTGACGGGCCAGCAGGGCGACGCCCAGCGGCCGCGCCGGATTGGCCGCGAGCAGGCCGATGCGCTGGCGCCGCGTCGGCATCCACAGCTGCTTGTAGGAGTCGTCGCCGCGCCCGAAATCGATCTCGCGCACCCCGCCTTCGCCGAGCACCGCCGTCGCCATGCAGGCGGTCAGCACCGAGCCGACCGACAGGCGGTCGACCGCGATGGCATGGCACAGCTTGAAGATCGTCGCCCGCCCCTGGGCGACCAGCCAGATCTGGGCCGCCGCGGGCCGGCCGTCGATGCGGGCCAGTCCCAGGCGCAGGAAGCCGGCCTCGGCCATCGCGCGGATCAGCGTGGCGATGAAGGTCGGATGGGGCTCCGGCGGCTTCCAGCTCTGAGCGTGGACCTCCTCGTAGTCGGCGATGGCCTGCGCCACCTCGGCGCCGCTGCGCACCAGCGTGGTCTCGAGGCGGCCGTCCCGCCGCAGCGCGCGTTCCTTGCGCGCGCAGGTGTTGCGCAGCGACGCCGTGCGCGAGGCCAGGAAGCCGGTGCCGTCCATGCCGTCGGTCACAGCATGCCAGTTGCCGAAATGATCATAGTGGATGACGCCCCAGCGCTGGGCGACCAGGCCCGCGGCCAGGGCGGTCGAGAGCGGGCAGTGGGGGTCCAGGGCGTTGATCTCGATCAGGTCCAAGGGCTCGCTGCCAAGGGCGCGGCCAAGCTCGGCGGCCGCGGCCGGGTCGGTCGCGACCGGTCCATAGAGCGTGGTGTACAGATCGGTCATGCCGTGCGCTTCCTGGGCACCGCGCAGGCGGTTGGCCCGGCCGAGCCTCAGGACGATGCCGGCGCCGCGATCGCCGGCCTGCCACCAGGCGAGCCGCGCGCGCTCGCCGCGGCGCAGCACGGCGCCGGCGAGGGTGCGGAACCAGGCCGGGCTGAAGGCCCAGCCATGGCGGGTCATGACCGCTGCCGCCAGCGGCGGCAGGGCATCGAGTTTGTGCCAAGTCAGCGTCATGCGCGGTCAACGCGGGGCTCGGCCCATCGGTGGCGGGGGGATCGCGCAGGATGGAGGTAGGGATCGGTCCCATCGGTCCGCGCGCGGCGCTGGCTGCGACCTGGACCGACCTCAGCGCCGAGGCCGGCGCGGCCATGTTCCTGAGCTGGCCGTGGGTCGGGCTGTGGCTCGACCAGTATGGCGAACGGGCGCGGCTGGTCACGGCGCGCCATCACGGCGGCGTCGTCGCGCTCGGGCTGGTGGTGGACGGTTGGGGTCGGCGGGCGCGGCTGCTGCCCTGCCGCGACCGCTATCTTGCCGCCGCCCCGGGGGACGGCCTGACCGCCGAGCACAGCGGGCTGCTGCTGGCGGCGGCGGCGCCGCCCGGTACGGTCGGCGCCTGTCTTGCGGCGCTTGCCCGCCGGCGGCTGGTGCTGGGGGGCGTGCCCGAGAGCTATGACACAGCGGCCGCGGCCGCCGGATTGCGCACCCGGGTCCAGGCCGCCAGCCCGACCTTCGTGGTCGACCTTGACGCCTTGCGCCGGCGCGGCGGCACCTATGTCGAGAGCCTGGGCGCCAGCACCCGGGCGCATGTCAGGCGCAGCCAACGCCGCCTGGGCGCCAGCCTGCGCGCCGCGTCCAGCCGCGACGAAGCGCTCGACTGGCTGGCGCGCATGGCGGAGCTGCATCAGGCCTATTGGCGTGGGCGTGGCCGGCCCGGGGCGTTCGCCGATCCGGCGTTCGGCCGCTTCCATCGGGCCCTGGTGGCGCAGGCCTGGCCGGCGGCGACGGTGTCGGTGCTCGAGACCGATGGCCGCGCCCTCGGCTTCCTGTACCAGTTGGCCCAGCACGGCCATGTCGCGAACTATCAGAGCGGCTTCGACTACCGGGCCGCCGCGGGCGCGCATCCCGGGCTGCTGGCCCATGCGCTGGAGGCCGAACGGCTGCTGGACACCGGCGCCCGCTGCTACGACCTGCTGGCCGGCGAACACCGGTACAAGCACAACCTGGCAGCGCCCGGACCGCGGCTGATCTGGGCGACCGCCGAACGGCCGGGGCCGGCCTGGGCGCTCGAAGCGGCGCTGCGCCGGCTGCGGCCGCGCCGGCCGGTCCCGGCGGCGGCCGCAGCGGCGGGCGA
>CAZEFK010000039.1:0-40081 GCA_964511405.1 uncultured Comamonadaceae bacterium
GCGCCTGCGCGACGTCGACGAGGCCCAGACCTACATGGTCCAGCTGGCCAAGGACTTGGCCCAGCGCGGCGAGCTGGTCATCCCCGACAAGAAGGGCGGCGACGAGCTGGTCTATTAGCATCCGATCGCTAGCATTCGATCGCCTATGGACGCGTGGCTGCTGACCGACGGCCGGGCCGGCAACGTCAATCAGTGCCTGGGCCTGGCCGAGGCGCTCGGCTTCGCCCCGGTGCCCAAGGTGATCGAGGTTGGGCTGCCCTGGAGCCGCCTGCCCGCGGCCTGGTGGCCGCGGCCGCTCGCCGCCCAGCGCGGCGCCGACCGGCTGGACCCGCCCTGGCCGCGGGTGGTGCTGGCCACTGGCCGCACGGCCTTCGCGCCGGCGGCGGAGATCCGGCGGCTGAGCGCCGGCGCCACCGTCGCCATCGCGATCCAGAACCCGCGCATGGACCCGACCCGCTTCGATCTGGTGGTGGCGCCGGCCCATGACCGGGTCGCCGGCGCCAACGTCATCGCCACGGTCGGTGCGCCGCATCGGGTGACCCGCGCCCGGCTGGACGAGGCGGCGTCCCGGTTCCGGGCCCTGATCGATCCGCTGCCGCGGCCGCGCGCCGCCGTCCTGATCGGTGGCGCCGGGACGCGCTACCGCTTCCATCGCCGCAGCGTCGCGGTGCTCGCGGCCCAGTTGGCCGCCCTGTGCGACCGCCAGGGCGTGGGCCTGATGGTCACGACCTCGCGGCGCACGCCGCCGGCGGTCGCGGCGATGCTGCGCCGGGCATTGGCCGGCAAGGCTGCGGTGCTGTGGACCGGCGATGGCGACAACCCGTATTTCGCGTTCCTGGCGGCCGCGGACTATGTCCTGGTGACCCCCGACTCGGTGTCGATGCCGTCCGAGGCCGCCAGCACCGGGCGCCCGATCTATGTGCTGGACATGCCGGGCGGCGGCGGCCGCAACGCCCTGTTCCTGGCCCGCCTGGCCGAGCTGGGCGTCAGCCGCCGGTTCGCCGGTCGGCTCGACCCGCCCTGGTCCTATCCGCCGCTGGACGTGACCGCCGATGCCGCCGCCGCCATCCGCGCCCGGCTCGGGGCGCGGATCCAGGCGGGATAGGCCTTAGAAGAGGTTCTTGATATCGATAGTCACCCGTTGCCGGTTCGCCTTTTTCTCGCCAGTCAAAAGTACTTATTCGCACGGTCCGGGACCGGGATGCCAATGACGGCATTAAAGCTGGATTAGTAAATGTATGACCTAACTTGGCGGGGCATTTGACGCTACGCGTCTTACGGCACCGCCCCTTTTAGCCTGGGGAGACGGCATTGTCGCGATTCCTCCAGAACCTGGCGATCGGCATCAAGCTCAAGATCGCCTATGCCCTGTTCCTTCTGCCCATCGCGTTCCTGTTCTATGTGATGGTCGAGAAGGCCGATTCGCAGGTCGACCTGACGCGCAAGGAAATGGCCGGTACTCGCTATATCACGGCCGTCCGCGCCGCCCAGGACGCCCTTGTCCGGGCCGGCGCGATCCCGGCCGGACTCGGCAGCCGGATCGAGGAGGCCGAGCGGCAATCGGGCGGCGCCTTCGGCAGTGCCGAGCTCGCGCGCAAGGCCACGGCCGCGCTCGGCGGCAAGGACGCGGCTGCGGCGGGGGCGGCGCTCCACGATCTTATCGGCAAGGCGGCCGACGGGTCTGGCCTGACGCTCGATCCCGATCTCGATTCCTATTATGTCCAGGACGTCGTGACCACCAAGATCCCGGACGTGGTCGACCGGCTGGCCGGCATCCTGGCGATCGCCGCGGCCGACCGGGGCAAGACGACTCTCAGCGCCGACGAACGGGCGACCTTCCTGGTCGCCGAGGGCGGCCTGGCGCCGGTCCTGGATGGCCTGGGCGGATCGTTGGACGCGGCCTTCGGCGGCAACACCGGCATCACGCGCGCGGCGCTGGGCGGCCCCGGCAAGGCGGCGCTCGATGCTGCCCGCGGCGCCCTGAAGCTGCTGCGCGACATGACATTGGAGGGAGCCCGCGCCGACACGCCGGCAGCGGCGGCCCGGCCCGCCTTCGATGCCCTATCGGCCCTGGGCGCCGCCAGTGCCACGGAGTTGGATCGGCTGCTCCAGGGGCGGATCGACCGGATCAATGGCGAGTTGCGCCGCGACATCGTCACCGCTCTTGTCCTCTTTGCCCTGGGCCTCGGTTTCGTGCTGCTGGGCGTCGAGCGCGGCGCCGTCGCGCCGCTGGTCCAGCTGACCGCGACGCTGCGGCGCTTGGCCGAGGGCGACCTGGAATGCCCGATCGCCTGGCTGGAGCGGGGCGACGAGGTTGGCGGCATCGCGCGCACGGCCCAGGCCTTCAAGGACAATCTGGGCCGAACCAGGGCCCTGGAGGCGGAGCAGGCGCGCCTCGAGGCCCAGGCGGAAGAGGACCGACGGCGCACGCTGCAGAGCCTCGCTGGCGACTTCGATGCCAGTGTCCAGGGCATCATCTCCGTGGTCTCCGAGTCCTCGTCGCAGCTGGAGCGGAATGCGGTCGAACTGACCGATGCCACCAGCCACGCCAAGGACCAGGCCAGCGTCGTGACGCTCGCCTCGGGGCAGATGTTGGCCAATGTCGAGACGGTCGCCTCGGCGACCGAGGAGCTGTCCAACTCGATCCATGAGATCACGGCGCGCGTTGCGCAATCGACCCGGGTCACGTCCGACGCGGTGCAGGAGATTCAGCGGACGGATTCGGTGGTGCAGGGGCTGGCCGATGGTGCTGAGAAGATCGGCCAGGTGGTGCGCCTCATCTCCGACATCGCGGACCAGACCAATCTGCTGGCCTTGAACGCCACGATCGAGGCGGCACGCGCCGGCGAGGCGGGCAAGGGGTTCGCGGTCGTGGCGTCGGAGGTGAAGTCGCTGGCCGCCCAGACCGGCCGGGCCACCGACGAGATCGCGGCCCAGGTCGGCGAGATCCAGAGCGCGACCACCGGCGCGGTGGCCGCCATCCGGTCGATCGGCGGGACGATCGACCGGATCAACGAGATCATCACCTCGATCGCCGCCGCGATCGAGGAACAGGGTGCTGCGACGCAAGAGATTGCCCGCAATGTCCATGAGGCGGCCGACACGACGCGCGAGGTGTCGCGCAACATCTCGGATGTCAGCGATACCGCGGAGGCGAGCCGCCGGATGGCGCGCGACGTGCTCGACTCCTCAAGCCTGCTGGCCGGACAATCGCAACGCCTGAAGAGCGAGGTCGCGACCTTCCTCGGCCGGGTCCGCACCGGCTAGGAGACACGCTCCTAGGTCAGCCGCGCGAACCGGCGGAGATGGTGGTCGGCATTGCCGAACAGGGCGTCGATCATGGTCAGGCGCTTGACATAGGCACCCGCCCGGTACTCCGCCGTCATGCCGATGCCGCCATGGAGCTGGACCGCCTGCTGCGCCACGAACCGGCCGGCGCGGCCGATCTTGACCTTCGCCGCGGCCATCACCGGCGCGCGCTCGGCGGCCGCGGCCGACCAGGCGGCGGTCGCGCGCAGCGCCATGGAGAGCGCCTGTTCGGTCTCGATGTGCATGTCGACCAGGCGGTGCTGCAGCACCTGGAAGCTGCCGATCGGCACGCCGAACTGGCGCCGCGTCTTCAGATATTCGCCGGTCAGGGCGCACAGCGCCTGCATGATCGCCGCGGCCTCGGCGGCAAGCCAGGCGATCGCCCGGTCGACCGCGGCCTCGATCAGCGGCAGGGCCGCGCCCGCCGCGCCGATCTGCCGGTCGGGACCGACCACGACGCCGGCCAGCGTGACCTCGGCGGCGCGGCGGCCGTCGTTGGTCTCGTAGCCGCGGATCGCCACCCCCGGCTGGCCGGCGTCGACCAGGAACAGGTCGAGCCCGTGGGGGTCGGCGGCAGCGCCTGCCGTCCGCGCCGACACCACCAGCTGGTCGGCGCTGTCGCCATCCAGCACCAGCGACTTGGCGCCGGTCAGCACGACGCTGCCCGCGGCGGGCTCGGCCCGGGTCTCGACATGGGCCAGGGTATAGCGGGCGGCCGCCTCGTGATGGGCGAAGGCGAGCCGCCGCGTGCCGGCGATCAGATCCGGCAGCACGGCCGCGCGTAGCGCGCCGCTGCCGCCCAGCCCGATCAGGCCACCCGCCAGCACCACCGTGGCGAGGTATGGTTCGCGCACCAGGCCGCGACCGAACTCGCCCGCGATCACCCCGATCTCGCCGCCGCCACCGCCAAGGCCGCCGTCGGCCTCCGTGAACGGCGCGGCCAGCAGCCCCATGTCGGCGAACTGCCGCCACGCGCTGCGGTCGGGGGCATATTCCTGGTCGACGAAGCGGGCGAGGCTCGCCTGGAGCTGCCGCTGTTCGGGCGTGAGGAACAGCGTCACCGCTACAGCCCCAGCATCAGCTTGGCCATGACGTTGCGCTGGATCTCGTTGGAGCCGCCAAAGATCGAGACCTTGCGCCAGTTGAAGTAGTGCGGGGCGGCGGTCGCCGCCCATGCCGGTCCGATCGGGGCCTCGTTGCCGCCGCCGTCCAGCAGCGCCGGCTGGTAGGGCAGGGCGTAGGGGCCGGCCGCCTCCAACACCAGCTCGGTGATCGCCTGCTGGATCTCGGTGCCGCGCACCTTGAGCATCGAGGCCTCCGCGCCCAGGCCGCGGTCGCGGCCTTCGGCCTCCGCCGCCGCGAGCAGGCGCAGGCTGGTCGTCTCCAGCGCCATCAGCTCGATCTCGACGGCGGCGATCTTGAGCGCGAAGGGCTCGTCCGCGATCAGCGGCCGGCCATCGGCCTGCTCGGCCCGGGCGATCGCCTTGAGCCGCTGGAGCTGCTGCTTGGAGCGCCCGATCCCGGCCAGGTTGGTGCGCTCATAGCCCAGCAGGTACTTGGCATAGGTCCAGGCCTTGCCGTCCTCGCCGACCCGGTTGGCGGCCGGCACCCGCACCGCGTCGAAGAACACCTCGTTGATCTCGGCGCCGCCGTCGAGGGTCATGATCGGCCGCACCGTGATCCCGGGCGTGTCCATGTCGATCAGCAGCAGCGAGATGCCGTCCTGCTTCTTGCCCGAGGCGTCCGTGCGGACCAGGCAAAAGATGCGGTCGGCGTGCTGGGCGTAGGTGGTCCAGGTCTTCTGGCCGTCGACCACATAGTGATCACCGTCGCGCACCGCCCGGGTGCGCAGGCTGGCGAGGTCGGAGCCGGCACCCGGTTCGGAGAAGCCCTGGCACCACCAGTCCTCGCCGGACAGGATGCGCGGCAGGTAGAACGCCTTTTGGGTGTCGCTGCCGAAGCGGATCAGGACCGGGCCGATCATCGCCACCCCGAACGGGATCTGGCGCGGCGCGCACTGGGCGGCCAGCTCCTCCTCGAACAGGTAGCGCTGGAGCGGGCTCCAGTCGGTGCCGCCATGCTCGACGGGCCAGTGCGGCGCCGCCCAGCCGCGGGCATGCAGGGCGCGCTGCCAGTCCAGATGGTCCTGCTTGGACAGCCGGACATTGTCGCGGACCTTGGCCGCTACAGCCGCGGGCACGCTCGCCTTGGCGAAGGCCGCGACCTCGGCCCGGAAGGCTTCGAGCTCCGGCGGATAGGTCATGGCAAGCATGTCTTGCGGCATCTCACGCCACCTCGAACAGGCCGGCCGCCCCCATGCCGCCGCCGACGCACATGGTGACGACCACGTAGCGGGCCCCCCGGCGCCGGCCCTCGATCAGGGCGTGGCCGACCATGCGGGCGCCGCTCATGCCGTAGGGGTGGCCGATCGCGATCGAGCCGCCGTCGACATTGAGCCGGTCCGAGGGGATGCCCAGGCGATCGCGGCAATAGACGACCTGCACGGCGAAGGCCTCGTTCAGCTCCCACAGATCGATGTCGGCCATCGTGAGGCCGTGGCGCTGCAGCAGCCGGGGCACGGCGAAGACCGGGCCAATGCCCATCTCGTCGGGCTCGCAGCCGGCAACCGCCAGGCCGCGATAGATGCCGAGCGGGGCCAAGCCGCGGCGCTCGGCCAGCTTGGCATCCATCAGCACGCAGGCGGCGGCGCCGTCGGACAGCTGGCTGGCGTTGCCGGCGGTGATCGTGCCTGAGTCGGACAGCACCGGCTTGAGCGCGGCCAGGCCGGCCAGCGTGGTGTCGGGGCGGTTGCCTTCGTCGCGCGCCAGCGTCACCGGCTCGGCGTGGACCGCGCCGGTGGCCTTGTCGGTAACCTGCTTGACCGTGTCAAGCGGCACGATCTCGTCGTCGAAGCGGCCGGCCGCCTGGGCCGCCGCGGTCCGCTGCTGGCTTTCCAGGGCGTAGGCGTCCTGGGCCGCGCGGCTGACCCCGTAGCGGGCGGCGACGATGTCCGCGGTCTCGATCATCGACAGCCACAGCTCGGGCTTGTGCCGCATCAGCCAATCCTCGGTGAAGCGGTGCTTGTTCAGGCCGTTCTGCACCAGGCTGATGGACTCGACGCCGCCGGCGACCGCGACGGGCACGCCGTCGGCCATGATGCGCTGGGCCGCGATGCTGATCGCCTGCAGGCCCGAGCTGCAGAAGCGGTTGAGCGTGAAGGCCGCGGCCGTGACCGGCAGGCCGGCGCGGATCGCCGACAGCCGCGCGATGTTGTGGCCGGTGGCCCCCTCGGGCAGGCCGCAGCCCAGGACCACGTCCTCGACTTCGGCGGGATCGACGCCCGACCGCTGGACCGCGTGGCGGATGGCGTGGCCGGCCAGCACGGCGCCGTGGGTATCGTTGAAGGCGCCGCGGAACGCCTTGCCGATCGGCGTGCGCGCGGTGGCGACGATGACGGCCTCGGTCATGGGCGGGTCTCCTTGGCCCGGTCGGCGGCCAAGTCGGCGAAGCGGCCGCCGCTGTCGGCCAGCCGCACCAGCAGCGGCGCCGGCTTCCAGTGCTCGCCCTGGGTCGAACGGAAGCGCTTGATGTCGGCCAGGACGGCGGGCAGCCCGGTCTGGTCGGCCCAGAACATCGGGCCGCCGCGATGGGCCGGGAAGCCGTAGCCGGTGACCCAGATAACGTCGATGTCGCCGGGCCGGGCGGCGATGCCCTCCTCCAGGATCGCCGCACCCTCGTTGACCAGGCCGTACAGGCAGCGCTTGACGATCTCCTCGGCCGGGATCGGCCTGCGGCGGATGCCCAGGCGCTCCGCCTCGCGCTGGAACACCGGCTCCAGGCTGGGGTCGGGGATCGGCGTGCGGCTGCCCGGCTCGTAGCGGTACCAGCCCAGGCCGGTCTTCTGCCCGAAGCGGCCGGCCTCGCCCAGATGGTCCAGCAGGTTCGAATGGCGCTCGCCCGGCTTGCGGTGGGCGGCGCGGCGCTTGTGGATGTCCCAGCTGATGTCGACGCCGGCCATGTCCGAGGTCTGGAACGGCCCCATGGCCATGCCGAACGCGACTAGGGCCTGGTCGACCTCGGCCGGGCTGGCGCCTTCTTCCAGCAGGAACTCGGCCTCGCGAAAATAGGGCGCCAGCATGCGGTTGCCGACGAAGCCGTCGCACACCCCGACCACCACGCCGACCTTCTTGATCTTGCGGCTGAGCGCCATGACCGTGGCCACCGCGTCGGGCGCCGACGCCGCGCCGCGCACGATCTCGAGCAGCCGCATGACCTGGGCGGGGCTGAAGAAGTGCGTGCCGACGACGTCCTGCGGCCGCCCGGTGGCGGCGGCGATGCGGTCGACGTCGAGGGTCGAGGTGTTGGTGGCCAGGATCGCGCCCGACTTGGCCAGGCGATCGAGCTTGGCGAAGACGTCGAGCTTGACGTCCAGCCGCTCGAACACCGCCTCGATCACGATGTCGGCCTCGGCGATCCGGGCCATGTCCGTGGTCGGGCGGATCAGGCCGGTGCGCTGGTCGAGGTCGGCCTGGGTCATCCGGCCGCGCGCCACGGTGCTGGCGTAGGTCTCGCGGATCCGCTGCACGCCGCGGTCCAGGGCGCCGGCCTCGGCCTCGACCAGCGTCACCGGGATCCCGGCATTGGCCAGGCTCATGGCGATGCCGCCGCCCATCGTGCCGGCGCCGATCACGGCCGCGGCACCGATCGGCCGGGTCGGCGTCGCATCCGGGATGCCGGGCACATGGGCGACCGCGCGCTCGGCAAAGAACGCGTGGATCAGCCCGGCCCGCTGGGGCGTGCCCAGGCACTCCACGAACAGCTGGCGCTCGAACTGCCGACCCTGCTCGAACGGCATCGTGCACGCGGCCTCGACGGCATCGACGATCCGCAGCGGCGACACCAGCCCGCGGCTGCGCCTGCTTACCTCGGTGCGGGCCTCGGCCAGCAAGGCGGGATCGATGCCCGCGATCCTGTCGGTGCGGTCGCGCACGCGCGGCACCGGCTTGCCGGCGACCGCGCGGGCGAAGGCGACCGCACCCTCCAGCAGGTCGCCCTCGATCACGGCGTCGATGATGCCGAGGTCGCGGGCGGCGGCGGCCGGGATCGGGTCGCCCGTGGTCATCAGCTGGATCGCCGCCTTGGGCCCGACCAGACGCGGCAGGCGCTGGGTGCCGCCGGCGCCGGGCAACAGGCCCAGCTTGACCTCGGGCAAGCCGACCTGGGCACCGGGGCCGGCGACCCGGTAGGCGCAGCCCAGCGCCAGCTCGAACCCGCCACCCAGTGCCACGCCGTGGATCGCGGCGATGACAGGCTTCGGGCACTGGTCCAGGCGTTCGACCACGTCGGTCAGGAGCGGCGGCTGCGGCGGCTTGCCGAACTCGCGGATGTCGGCGCCGCCGGAGAAGGCGCGGCCGGCGCCGCTCAGCACGATGGCGGCGGCACCCGAAGCGGCGGCGGCATCGAGCGCCTGGACCAGGGCGGCGCGGACCGCGTGGCCCAGCGCGTTGACCGGCGGGCTGTCCAGCCGGATGACGGCGACGTCGCCGCGCTGCTCGATAGTCACCGGATCGGACATCAAGGGGGCTCGCACTGGACGCGGATAAGCGACACCAGCGTCGCCACGGACACCGGCCGTGGCAAGCGGCATTCCGCTTGAGTCTGCTTCAGTCGCCTGCGGTCAGCGGCCGAGCGTCTCGGCCAGGCGAAGGCGGGCGGCCTCGTCGGTGCGCTCGAACCGCAGCGGCGTGACCGCAACCGCGCCGCTGCGCAGCACTTCGGTCTCGCTGTCGGCGTCGGTTCCGGGCCGGCCGTGGCGGAAGCGCAGCCAGAAATAGTCGAAGCCGCGCGGGTCGGCGCGGGCCTCGACCTCGATGTTCTGGACCCCGCCCTGGCCCTGGCGGGCCGTGCGCGCCGGCTGCGCCTCGGCGGGATCGCAGTCGGGGAAGTTGATGTTGAGCACGGTGTCGGCCGGCCAGCCGCAGTCGAGCAAGCGGCGGATCAGGGCCGGCGCCAGGGTCGCCGCGCAGGCCCAGCGCACCTGGTTGCGGTCGCGGTAGGCCTGGCTCAGCGCCAGCGCCGGAATGCCCAGGAAGCGCGCGGTCATGGCGGCGCCGACGGTACCTGAGAACAGGGTTTCGATGCCCAGATTGGCGCCGCGGTTGACGCCCGACAGCACCAGGGTCGGCGGCGCCGGCATCAGATGGCCCAGCGCCACCACCACGCAGTCGCTGGGCGTGCCGCGCACGGCGAAGCGGCGCTCGCCCAGCTTCTGCGCCCGGGTCGGGTCATGCAGGCTGACGGCATGCGAGGTGCCGCTCTGGTCGCGCTCGGGCGCCACCACCCAGACCTCGTGGCTGAGTTCGGCCGCGATCTCGGCCAGCACCGCCAGCCCGGGCGCGCCCACCCCGTCGTCATTGGTGAGCAGAACCCGCTCGACCGGCTTGTGCCCCGCTGCTGCCACGATGCCCGTCTCCTGCGCTGAAAATGCGCGCCGACCTTAGGGCAGATGGCAAGGGCCTAGCAAATCGTGGTCAGGCCAGGGTCTCGAAGCGGTCGCGCAGGGCGTCCAGGCCCAGCCGGCCCGCATAGTAGGCGAGCCGCCGGGCCAGCTGCTCGCGTCCCGCCCTGCGCGGCATCGGCGCGTCGCCGATCACCTGATAGACCAGGCGCCGGTCGATGGTCGATCCGAAGCCGCTGGGGTCGCGGTCCAGCTCGGCGATGCGGATCAGCCGGGTTCCGGTTTCGTGCCGCCAGTCGTCGAAGGCGCGGGCCTCGGCCTGGCTGCTGCCGACGAACTCGTCGAACAGCAGGATCGAGCCCGTGTCGAGCAGCGGCGTCAGCCAGCGCAGCGCCGTCAGGGTCGAGCTGTACAGGTCGGCGTCCAGGTGCGCGAAGGCGACCCGGCCGACGCGGCGCTGCAGGTCCGCGGTGCAGGTGTCCTCGAAATAGCCTTTGACGAACTCGACGCCGGGGATGCGGGGCACCGCGCCGGCGAAGGTGCCGGCGTCGGCGTTCTCGAACCGCTCGCGCAGGCCCTCGAAGGAATCCAGGGCGAAGATCGTCCGCCGCCCAGAAGCAGCGAAGACATGGCCGCGATGGCGGCGCAAGGCGCGCCGGATCGCGCGGGTCGAGCTGCCGTCGGCGACGCCGAACTCCACGATGTTGCCCGGCACCCGCAGCGCCAGCCGGACGCACATCTCCA
Source organism: uncultured Comamonadaceae bacterium (assembly GCA_964511405.1). Lineage (GTDB taxonomy): Bacteria > Pseudomonadota > Alphaproteobacteria > Elsterales > Elsteraceae > CAZEFK01. The sequence continues at coordinate 10,511 of CAZEFK010000039.1, forward strand.
GGACCAGGGCGCGCGGGAAGAACCGCGCGCGGTCCTTGAGGTCGGCCCAGGGCAGCGGCGCCGGCAGCGCATAGCCGTCCGGCGGCGCCAGGGCTTCGGTGCGATCGGGCATAAATTGGCGGCCGATCAGGTCGGAATGCGGGTGCCGGCACCGGCACGCCCGGTCAGCCGCTGCCAGGGCCGGAACAGCGAGGGATAGCCGCGGGCATACCAATCGATCCAGCTCGGGACCCGGCGGCCATAGTCCAGCCGCTCTTCGACATGGCCGTGCTCGGTGACGAAGCTCGCGAACCGCACCGGCTCGCCGGCGGCGGCCCGGCGGGCCTGCTCGGGGCTGTATTTCCGAAACCCGGCGTCGGGCGACGGCGTGCCCGGGAACAGCCGGGCGAACAGCTCGGGCGTCAGCTCGCAATCCAGCACGATGTGGTAGCGCGGCTGGTCCGACAGGTTCTGGGCAGCGTGCACGCAGCCATGATGGAAGAAGTACAGGACGCCTTCCTCGAACCGGAACTGCTCGCCGTCCAGCAGCATGCGGGCTTCGGGCGTGGTGAAGATCGGCAGATGGAAGCGCGCGCGGTACTCGACGCCGAAGCGGGCCGGCGTGATCGGGTCCTCCTCGTGCAGCGACAGCGCCGATTGGCGGCCCAGGCCGTTGAGCCGCAGGTTCAGCAGCTCCCGACCGAACAGGCGAGCCAGGCGCGTCAGCGACTCGAGCTGCGGGAACACCAGGCGCTTGGGGCGCTCGGAAGGGGCGGCGAAATCCGACAGGTACTCGTCGCTGCGGCCCGTGGGGTTATAGAGCGAGAACTGGCGGGCCTCGCCGATCGGGCGCGTCCAGTAAGTAGTGTGGGCCGGGTCGGCGACGTTGGACGATTTCTCGGCCGCCGCGACGCCCGCCAACTCGCGCTGCAGCTTGGCGAACCAAGCCGGCTCCAGGGCGCCCAGCGCCAGGGCCTTGGTGCCGCCCTGGTGGGCATAGGCCGTCCTGTAGCTGGCGAGAAACCCGCGATAGGTGAGCGGGGCTGCATCCGCTCGCGCGCCACTACCGGTTTGCATCCTGCTCTCCCGTTGCGCTCTTGTGCGCGGGAAGGACGAACCAGCCCTGCGCGGCGATCCCGGATCGCGCGGCGGCATTGCGCTTAATTCGAAGCGGCTAGAACCGCTGTCGGAGACCGCAACGGCCGTGCATCTCGGCGAGTTTGTCGTCGATGGCAAATTCCATGAAAAAGATTGGAGAGCTGGAGGGCCTGCGCGGCGTGCTGGCTCTCTGGGTGCTGATCGGCCACGTGCTCCGGCATTCCGGGGTCACGGCGCTGCCGGGGCCCGGGCGCGTGCTCCTGGACCCCGGGCTCGCCGTCGACGTGTTCATCATGCTCAGCGGGTTCGTCATCTTCCACCTGCTGCACGCGCAGCCGGCGACCGGATACGGCGCCTACCTGGTCCGCCGGCTGTTCCGGCTCTATCCGTTGTACCTGGCGGTCCTGCTGGCGTGGACGCTGACCCTGGGCGCGCAGCTGCGGGCCATCGACGCCGTGCCCTGGCAGACCGAGTTCATCGCGACCGACCGGGCGATCCACATGGCGGCCGTGGCGCAGCTCGGACCGAATGTCCTGGCCCACTTGATCATGCTGCACGGGCTGGTGCCGGACACCGTGCTGCCCTACGCCAGCTACACGCTCATCGGGCAGGCCTGGAGCATTTCGGTCGAGTGGCAGTTCTACCTGGTTGCGCCGCTGCTGTTGTGGGCGGGCCGGCGCCGGCCGTGGCTGCTGGCGGCGCTGGTTCTGCTGCTCTGCGCCGCGCGCAGCGCCACCTCGCGCTTCGGGTTCGGTGACGGGTTCGCCCTGCACCAGGCCGGAAATTTCCTGGTCGGCATCCTGTCCTATTTCGGTTGGCGTACGGCCTGCGATGCAGAGGGCGACCGGCCCTGGCCGATCGATCTGACGGCGGCCGCGGCGATCGCGATGGTCTATTTCCTGACTGGTCGCCCGGTTTCGCTGATGATCTGGATCGTGGCGATGGCGTCGGTGCTGGCGACGGCCCGGGCGCCCGGTGCGCTGGTCGCGCAGGCCGGCGCAGCGCTGCGCATCGGGCCCGTCCAATGGCTGGGCCGCATCTCCTACTCGATCTACCTCATCCACATGCTGGTCCTGTACGCGCTGTCCGATCTGGTCGCGCGCTGGCGTCCGGAGGCGAGCCCGCTGCAGCACGCCGCGATTCTGCTGCCGCTGACCTTGGCCGGCACGATCGCCGCGGCGGCGCTGACCTTCGCGGCCATCGAGCGGCCCGGGATAGCCCTGGGCGGCCGGCTGGCCCGGGCGCTGAACCGCCGCCGGCCGGTGGGTGCGCCGGCATCGATCGGCGCGCTCAGCCGTTGACCGGGCCGTCAGCATCAATCCAGCCGAAGGGCAGCCCCATGGCTCTCGCGTCCGCTATCGCCCGACGCCTCCCGGTCGAATTGTTCTGGCCGTTCCGCTACGGCGCCGTCGCACTGCGCCGTGGCTCGCTGCCGCGCAGCGCCTGCGTGGCGCTGCTGCGGCAAGCCGCCGCGGCGCGGCGAGTGGCCGCGGAGCTGCCGGAGGTCCGGCCGCTCGACTGGCCGTCGCTGTCGTTCGATGCCGTCGACTCGATGGTGATGGACACGCTCTTCTGGTTCGGGGTCCAGGGCTATGAGGGGTCGCTGACCCAGATCTGGCGGGCCCTGTGCGCCCGGGCCGGGTCGGTGCTCGAGGTCGGGGCCAATGTCGGCCTGTATGCCGTGATCGGCGGCAGCGCCTGCCGGGGCGACTACACGGTGCTGGAACCGGTGCCCGAGGTGGCGGCCACCCTGCGCCGCAATCTCGGGCGCAACGGCCTGGCCGGCCGCGTCGCCGTGCGCGAGGCGGCGGCGGTCGCCGAGCCGGCCGGCGGGTTCATCGAGCTGGCGGTGCCTGACGAGGATGGCCGTGCCGCGCCGGTCGGCGCCTTCCTCAGTGTCGGGGCCGAGGTCTCGGGCCGCGAGGTGGAGCGGCGGATCCGGGTCGAGGCAGTGCCGTTCGCCGAGCTGGCCGCCGGCCGCGACCTGATCAAGATCGATGCCGAGGGTATCGAATACGAGCTGCTGACGGCGGCGCGGCCGGTGCTGCGCCCGATGCGGCCGACCCTGGTGGTGGAAGTGCTGCCGGGCTCGGTGAAGCTGGCCGAGCTGATCCGCAGCCTGGCGCGCGAGGACGGCTATCGGATCCACATCGTCCCGGCGTTCGGCGACCAGACGGTGGTGACGGTTGGGCCGGAGGCGTTCGACGCCCGCCTGCCCGACCGCCACCGCTCGAAGGACGTCGTATTGTCGCAAGGACCGCTGCCGGTCGCAGCCGCCGGCCGGGCCTGAGCCCGGCCGGCGGCGCGGCCGGCTATTAGCCGACGGCGATCAGCGCCGGGGTCAGCTGGCTGGTGCTGACCCCGGTCAGCGTCACCGTGATGGCCGCGGCCGAGGTCTGGCCGGCACCCAGGTGCAGCACGGCGTTGCCCTGGGCGTCGGTGGTCGCCGCCGCCACCAGGCTGCCCGCGGTGACCGCCGATCCCTGCAGGACGATGCGGTCCCGCGTGGTGTCGAAGCCCTGTACCGTCGTGGTGCTGGCGGTGCCGGCCGTGAACACCAGCGTGTCGCTGCCGCTGCCGAGCTTCATGAAGTCGGTGCCGCCGCCGCCCTGCAGCGTGTCGGCGCCGCTGCCCGTGAACAAGAAGTCGGCGCCGGTGCCGCCCTTCAGCAGGTCGGCGCTGCCGTGGGCATAGAGGAAGTTGCCGGAATTGCCGCCGACCAGGGTCACGTTGCCGCTGCCACCCCACAGCATGGCCGGGCTGTTGGCGGCCGCGGTCAGCGTGACGTTGCCGGTATCGGCGAACTGCATGTTCTGGTTCAGCAGCGACTGGCCGTTGGCCATGGTCGGCACGATGTCGAAGGTGGGATCGGTGTTGTACTGGCTCGCCCCCACCTGCATCTGGTCGGCGACCCAGCCGAACGCCTCGACGGCGCGGACGTCGCCGGTCGCCGAGATGATCCCGCCCAGCGCGGCGCGGGCGATCGCCGCATAGTCGTTGGGCAGGTCGGGATGGCCGTTGAGGGTCGTGGCGGTCGCCCCGGCGCCGTACTCGCGATTGAACGAGTCGGCCCAGGTGGTGACCAGCTGGTTGGTGGTCGGGTCCTGGTTGGCGATGCCGTAGGATGCCCCGAAGTTGGGGTTGAAACCGTTGGCGCCGTTCAGGAACCGGCCAGCCGTGAAGTTGGTCATCCAGGCCAGCATCTGGTTGGCCTGCGTGTAGCCGCGCGCGGCCAGCTCGCCCAGCGTCTGCACCAGGTAGTCGTCCTGCCAGGGCGGCACGTCGGTGTGGTTGTTGAAGCGATCCCAGACATAGCCCTTGAGCTGGCCGGCGGCCGCCATCGAGTCGTCGGTGATGTAGTACTTCACATAGTAGTCCAGATTGCCCTGGAGCTTCTGCGTGAAGTAGCTCTTCAGCGGATCGTTGTCGGGCAGGATGAAGGCGGCATCGGCCAGCGTCCGCAGCGACCAGGCCTGATCGCGCATCGGCTGATAGTCGAGCAGCCCCTGATTGCCGCCGCGATAGCCCCAATCGTTCCAGGCCATCACGAAATTGGCTTGGTCCTTCAGGCTGTCCAGGTAATAGCGGTCGCCGGTCAGCAGATAGGGCAGGTAGCTCAGCGACGGCTGGTGGGCGTTGTCGAGCGTGATGCCGTTGCCGGTGCCGGTGAAGCCCTTGGGCAGCAGGTCGGCCGGCTTGGCTTCGGACACCAGGTCGCCCTGCAGCACCATGGTCGGATGCTGGTCGAGGGTCTCCGGCGTGCCGTTGGCATTGTCGACATGCCAGGGGACGCTGCCGGCCTCGTCGGCGTTGGCCAGCATCATGCTGCGCGCGCGCGGGTCCTCGGTGGTCACATACTCGGCATCGTAGGTCGGCAGCACGCCGATGTCGGCGCGGCCGCCGGTCTGCGGCATGTAGGGGGTGATCGTGCCGATCTGCTCGGGCCCGAACTTGTAGGTCTGCTGGACGGCCGCCAGCTGCTGCAGCGTCGCGTCGGTGACCCCGGTGGTCAGGTCGTAGTTGCTGATCGCGCCGGTCCGTTGCAGCGCCGCCATGTCCTGGTCGACCTGCACGGTCGACGCGGTGCCGCCGCTCCAGATCTGCTGATGCCAGTTGGTGTACAGCGCATGGTTCAGGCCGGTGACGCTGTAGGCGGTCTGGCCGTTCTGGCTGATCGTCGCGTTGTAGGTCTCGGCCTGGATCGCCGGGTTGAACGCGTCGCTGTTGGCGACGGTGACGTCGGTGCGGACGCGGCCGTCGGCATAGGCGCGGATGTCGAAGGTCGCGGTCAGGCCGTCGACGATCGCCGACTGGACCCGGAATTCGCTGACCGTCGGGCCCGACAGGTAGGTGTCGACCGTGCCGGCCGCGATCGCCTGGGTCAGGAGCTGGTTGGCGTCCAGATGGAAGCTGCCCTTGCCCACGACCGAAAGATCAAGGGTCAGACCAACGCCGCGCGCCGCCACGCTCTGGGCGGTGATGGCGCTGCCGGTGGCGCCGGTGCCGACCGTCAGCATGCCGTCGAGCGACGCGCCGGCGGCCATCGCCGGCGCCGCCAGGGTCAGCACGGCGCTCTTCACCGAGCCGTCGGCCCAGCTGCTCTTGACGTCCGTCTGGACCGCGACCAGCTGGCCGTTGATCCGCGCCATCAGCTGCTTGCCGGCGGCCAGCTGGCCCTGGGCGAACAGGTCGCCGAAGGTGACGTCGGCCGCGGCCTGGGCGGCGCTGCCGCTATTGACCAGCTTGAACCCGACCACGTCGCCGAACTGGCTCGGCTGCAGGATCGTCGGGAGGACGTCGACGCCCGCTGCGGGAGGCGGCGGAGGCGGCGAGACCACCGGCGGCGGCGGGGGCGAGACCACGGGCGGCGGCGGTGGCGACACCACGACCGGCGGGGGCGGCGGCGATACTGCCACACCTGGCGGGGGCGGCGGCGACACGACCACTGGCGGCGGCGGGGGCGAGACCACCGGCGGGGGCGGCGGCGACACGACCACCGGTGGCGGCGGCGGTGAGACCACCGGCGGCGGTGGCGGCGACACGACCACCGGCGGGGGCGGCGGCGACACCACCGGCGGGGGCGGGGGCGACACCACCGGCGGCGGTGGCGGCGGGACGATGGTCGACAGGTCCACCGTCTGGTCGCTGAACTGGACATATTGGACGTGGCGCAGGCTGTCGGTGCCGCCGCCGGCCCCCGGCATCGGCGCGACCGTGTAGCCGCCGGTTGCCGTGGCGGTGATGGTGAAGGCCGCCCGGTTCCCCGACACCACGACGGTGTTGGTGCCGGCGCCGCCGTCGATGGTGGCCGCACCCGTGCCCGCGACGATGGTGTCGTTGGCGTTGCCGCCCTGCAGCGTGTCGTTGCCGGCGCCGCCGACCAGCGTGTTGGCGCCGTTGCCGGCCACCAGCAGGCAGTCGGCGTCGTCGGCGATCAGCAGGTCGCCCAGATCGTTGCCGTAACCACGTGGCGCCGAGCCGGTGAGCTTCAGGATCCGAACATTGGTCGCGTTCGACAGGTCGAAGCCGGTGGCGCTTTCGACCGTGTCGGCGCCGCTGGTCTTGTAGGCGGTCTGGACCACGTCGGCATTGCTATGGACGACGAACAGGTCGTTGCCGGCACCGCCGATCAGGGTGTTGATCCCGACGCCCGCGACCAGCGTGCTGTTGCCGTCGTTTGCGGTCAGGCTGTCATAGGAGCCGGTCGAATTGCCGGTCCCGACCAGGTTGCCGCTGCCCGTCAGCACCAGATTGTTGACGTAGGCCGGCAGGGTGTAGCTGACCGAGGCCTGGATCGTGTCGGTGCCGAGGGGGCCACCGACGCTCACCACCGTGCCCGTGTTCTGCACGATGAACAGGTCGTTGCCGGTGCCCCCGACCAGGGTGTCGGGCGCCGTCGCCGAGCCGGTGACGGTGCCGCCGCCGGCCGGTGCCGTGATCACCTGTGGCGGCGCCGTCAGGGTCACCGTCTTATCGGAGAACTGGACGGTGGCGATGCCGGTCAGGGTGTCGGTATGGCCGGTGGCCAGGTTCGTCACGAGCGCGCCCGAGCCCGACTGGACCAGGCTGTAGGCAGCGGCCGTGCCCGACAACTTGACCGTATCGGTGCCGCCGCCGCCTGTGATGGTGGCATTGCCGCTGCCCACCGTGAACAGGTCGTTGCCGGTGCCGCCGGTCAGGGTGTCGTTGCCGGCGCCGCCGACGAAGCTGTCGTTGCCGGCACCGCCGACCAGCAGGTCGCCGGCATTGTCGGCAATCAGCAGGTCGTCGAGCGCGTTGGCGCGGCCGACATGGGCGGAGCCCGACAGCTTGAGCACCCGGACCGTCGGCGACCGCGACAGGTCGTAGTCGGCCGAGCTCTGGATGGTGTCGGCGCCGCTCTTGGCGACCCCGACCACCACGTCGGTGCTGTGGCGGACCACAAACAGGTCGCGGCCGGTGCCGCCGATCAGCGTGTTGGCGCCGGTGCCGCCGATCAGGGTGTCGTTGCCGCTGTTGGCGACGATCACCGACGCCTGGCCGCTGCTGCCGCCCGAGCCCGACAGGTTGGCCGAGCCCATCAGCTGCAGCGTGCCGACCCCCGTCGGCAGGGTGTAATTCACATAGGCCTGGATGGTGTCGGCGCCCTGGCCGGCTGCCGACCAGACCTGGTTGAACGGACTGTTGATGATGAACAGGTCGTTGCCGGCGCCGCCGACCAGCGTGTCCGGCGCCGTCGCCGAACCGACCAGGGTGCTGCCGCTGGGCGATGCGACCAATTTGACTGGGGTCGTGCTCATGCGTGCCTCTGATAAAATGAATATTGTCCGCGGCCTAAGCCAGGGCAAATGGATGATGCCGTTCGACGTATGAACGAAGAGTTTATGTTGGATAAAAATTTGTAAACTATGCGGCTAAATTTTGCTTTTTATTTGCAGATTTGAGTGAGCATGTTATGGAAATTCTTTATTCCTGGATTGCGGGCGATTTCGAACCATTTCGATCGGATCGGCCCGCTCGGCACGGGCCATCAACATCCGGGGCGTTCGCCGCGGGATCCAACACCATTGCTGGAGTTCGCGCTGAGCTTGATGCGATCGGGCATCGCCAGGACGGGGCGTGCTGCCCCTGGGACCGATGTGCCGAGCCCGGTCGACGCGCTCAAGCTGCTCCCGCCGCCCGGGCCACGGCGAGCGCCGTTATGCCGGCGCATGGGCCCGGACGGGCCGTTTCTGTCCTAGACGGAAAGGCAGTGTTGCCGGATCGGCTCCGACGCCGTCGGCGGCATCTTTTTTCTGCGCCTATACTTAAGCGCTGAGGTGCCGGTGGGGCTGATCCGCGCGCCGTCGGCGCGGCTGCGGAAGTCGACTACTCGGCCGCCGAGGCCTGGCGCTCCGGCTCGGCGTGGATGACCACGCGCGCGACGTCGGGCCGGATCTCCTTGAGGCGGGCTTCGAGTTGGTCGGTGGCGGCATAGACCGCGTCGACCGGGCGGCCGCCGTCGAACAGGCAATGCAGGGTCAGGAACAGCCCGGCCCGGGCGCGGCGGGCGCGCAGGTCGTGGACGTCGACCAGCCCGGGGATGCGCTTGCAATCGGCCTCGATCGCCTGCCTGAGCTCGTCCAGCAGCTCGGGCTCGATGTCGGTGCCATCGGTCACGGCCATGGCCAGGGGCTCGATCTGGGTGTCGATCTCGGTGTCGGCGCCGAGCTCGCGCCGGATCGCCTCCTCGAGTTCCGAAGCGACGTCATGGGCCGCGGCCAGCGACAGATGCCCGGGCACCTCCAGATCGAAGCCGATCGCCAGGCGCCCGTCCATCTCCTGCACCACGATGTGGTGCACCGGCAGGCCGCGGTGGCTGCCGATCGCCCGGATCCGCTCGGTCACGGTCTCCTCGTCATGGGCCACCGGCTCCGCGCGCACGGTCGCGTCGGCGCCGGCGAACCGGCCGCGGATGGCCGCTTGGGCGGCCTCGATGGCGGCCTGGACGTCCCGTGCCGGCAACATGCGGGCGACCGCGATCCGGGCCTCGACCTGGACATGCTGGCCGGCCGGGCGCACCCGCACCTGCAGCACCTGCACGACGTTGGGCAGCGCCGCCAGCGCCGCCTCGATCAGCTCGGCGGCGCCGGCCGGTGCCGTGTCGATCAGCACTTCGATGGTGCGCCGGCCGAGGCCGTAGCCGGCCAACCCGACGAACAGCGCCACGCCCAGGGCCGCCAGCGCATCGCCCTTGGGGAAGCCGGCGGCGACCAGCCCGAGGCCGGCCAGCACCACCGCCGAGCTGATCATGTCGGTGCCGAAATGCAGGGCGTCGGCCTCGAGCGCCGGGCTGCCCGTGGCACGGGCGACCCGGCGCAGGGCGGCCGCCCGGACGCCGTCCACCGCGATCGAGCCAGCCACCACGGCCAGGGCGTACCAGGTGGTCTCGACCGCCGGCGACGTCGGGTCGAGCAGCCGCCCGACCGCCTCGCGAACGATGAAGCCGGCGGTCAGGAACAGCAGCATGGTCTCGATCAGCGCGGCCACGCTCTCGATCTTGCCGTGGCCGTAGGGGTGGTCCTCGTCGGGCGGCCGATCGCCATAGCGCACCGCGACCCAGGTCAGCACCGTGGCGCCCAGGTCGATCGTGGAATGCGCGGCTTCCGACAGGATGCCCAGGCTGCCGGTCAGCAGCCCGACCACCAGCTTGGCCAGCGCCAGGCCGCCGCTGGCCAGGATCGAGCGCAGCGCCACCGATTGCTTCTCGCGGGCGCCTGCGCCCTCCGCCGCGTCGGTCATGGTCCTCGCCCGGTGCCGTTCCCGCACGGCCTTGGTCGCACCCTTTGGTGACGAGCGCAACCGCGCTGGCCTATGGTTGCGACGGCCGCGCTGAAGCAGGCCGAAGCCTTGGGGGGACGCCCGCAATGAACAATCCTGCGTACGAGATCATCGATCGGCGCATGGCGGCCTATGTCAACGGCAACGCCCATGTCGACGTGCTGCACACCGGCATGCGCTGGGCCGAGGGGCCGGTCTATTTCGCCGACGCCGGCCAGCTGATCTGGAGCGACATCCCGAACAACCGCATGCTGCGCTGGACCGAGGGCGGCAGCGTCGACGTGTTCCGGTCGCCGTCGAACTACACCAACGGCAACACCCGCGACCGCGAGGGCCGGCTGGTCAGTTGCGAGCATGGCGCCCGCCGGGTGACCCGAACCGAGATCGACGGCCGCATCACGGTGATCGCCGACGCCTATCGCGGCAAGCGGCTGAACTCGCCCAACGACGTGGTGGTGAAGTCGGACGGCTCGGTGTGGTTCACCGACCCGCCCTACGGGATCCTCAGCGACTATGAGGGCCACCAGGCCGAAAGCGAGATCGGGGCCAACCATGTCTACCGCATCGACCCGGCCAGCGGCGCCGTCGCGGTGGTCGCCGACGACTTCGACAAGCCCAACGGCCTGGCCTTCTCCCCCGACGAATCGATCCTCTATGTCGCCGACACCGGCGCCTCGCACGACCCGGACGGGCCGCATCACATCCGCAAGTTCCGGGTCGACGGCGACCGGCTGACCGGCGGCGAGGTGTTCGCCACCATCAGCCCGGGCCTGGCCGACGGCTTCCGCGTCGATGTCGAGGGCAATGTCTGGACCAGCGCCGGCGACGGCGTGCACTGCTACGCGCCGTCGGGCGACCTGCTGGGCAAGGTCAAGATCCCGGAAGTGGTCGCCAACGTGGTGTTCGGCGGGCCGAAGCGGAACCGCCTGTTCATCTGCGGGACGACGTCGCTCTATGCGGTCTACCTGATGACCACCGGCGTGCAGCGACCCTGATCGCTGGCGCGGGCGTCAGCCGACGGTGCTGGCGCCCGTGTCGCCGAAGCTCGGCGCCACCGCCGGCACGGCGTTGACCGAAACGGCGAGATCCGGCAGGTCGAGCGGGTGACCGGGCCGGTGCGGGTCGGGCTGGTTCGACGGGCCGCCCGCGGCGTGGGCCTGGAGCTGGGCGGCGAGCGCGGTCTGGCCGGTGGCGCCGGCGGTTGCGGCGTTGATCGCCACCTGCTTGTGCGCGCCGGTGCCGACGCTGATGTTCTGCTGCAGGAAGTCGGCGAAGCTGGCCGCCGGGCCGGCGCCGTTGGCCGGCGCGAACCGCGCGCTCGCGCGCTGCGCCATCTGGGACGGCTTGGTCGGGCCGAGCAGGTCGAGCATGTCGAGGGCGCTCATGGCGGCTTCCTTGGTCAACGTCGAGCCGGATCAAGCAAGCTCCGGGCCACGTCCGAGCCGCGCGTTTCCTGGGGGTCTCCAGGCCGTGCGCCGGGAAGAATCCGCCGGCTGGGCAAAACCTGCCGCGTCACACCGGCGTGCGCGCCAGGCCGGCCTGGAAGTCCATGGGCTCGACCGCCAGCCGCCGGATCATGTCGGCCGGGTCGAACTGCTTGTCCACGGTGGACCGGCGCAGCTGCTCGAGGCTGAGCGGCAGCTTCAGGCCCAGGCGCGTGGCCAGCTTCAGCAGCAGCGCCAGCGCGCCGAGCGGGATCGGCAGCGGCACGGCCCAACGGCCGGCATGGGCGGCGCACAGCCGGACCATGCGCGCATAGGTGATCGGCCGCGGCCCGGCCAGCACGATCGGCGGGCCGTCGGCCTCCGGGCGCTCGATGGCGGCGACCACGGCGCGCGCTACATCGTCGACATGGATCGGCTGCACCAGCCGGCCGCCGCCGCCCGGCAACGGCACCGGCAGCGGCAGCCAGCGCGGCCAGCGCCGGGCCCAGCCCAGGATGCGGCTGACATTGCGGTCGTCGGGCATGCCGAAGATCATCGAGGCGTGCAGCATGACGCCGGCCCGGCCGCTGGCCGCGAACAGCGCCTCGGCCTCGGCCACTGTGCGACCGTCGCCGTCGAACACCGGCAGGTAGCGGCGCACCGAGCCCATCAGCACTAGGCGCACCGGGCGGGCGGGCAGCGCCGTCAGCAGGTTGGCCGTGAAGCCGGCGAAGGCGCAACTGACCACGATATCGGCGTCGGCCAGGGCCGTGGCCAGCGCCGGGGCGTCGTCCAGGTCGGCGGTGGCCCAGCCGACATGCGTCGGCAGCCAGTCGGGCCGCGCGGCCTGGCGGCCGACCGCAGTCACGGCCGCACCGGCCCGGTCGAGATGTTCCAGGACGCGGCGGCCGGTGCGGCCGGTCGCGCCGATCAGGACGATGCGCTGCTGGGGATCCATCGGCGCCTAAGTGCCGCGGCCGCGGTCGCCGCGCAAGGCCTGCCGCCGCCGTTCCGAGGCTCGACACGGTCGCGACCGGGCCTTTGGACAGTCGTGTGACCGGGGGTCGACGTCTGGTTCACACCGTGTTCACGCCCTGCGCCGATACCGATGACGGATGGCCCGGGACGCTTGCCGGGTTCGATCGCGGGAGGATCCCGATGACCAGTCGCGTCGCGAAGGCCTTGGGTCTTGCATCAACCCTGGCCGTCCTGGCCATGGCCCTGCCCTTGGGCGGGTGCTACGGCTTCGGGCATGGCACGACGACCTGGACGAATCCCGCCACGGGCGAGGTCCGGTACTGCGATACCGACGCCTGCGACCGGCCATACCAGGACGCGGGCTGGATCGGCGTTGCCCAGCCGATCTAAGGCTCGGCGAAGATCGGGTTGAACGGGTTGGCGCGGGCAACGTCGGGGCGGAATTCGCCGATGCCCAGGCCGGGGCGCTCGGGCACGGCGAAGGCGCCGTCGGCGGGTACCGGCGGATATTCCACCAGCTCGGCCGCCCACGGCGCGTCGTAGTCGGCGACCGCCTCCTGCAGGGTGAAGTTGTTGGCGCAGGCATCGAGCTGCAGGGCGGCGGCCAAGCCGACCGGGCCATGCGGGCTGTGGAACGACACGGGCAGGTGGGCGGCGTCGGCGATCGCGGCGATCTTGCGCGCCTCCAGCAGGCCGCCGATCAGCAGGATATCGGGCTGCAGCACATCGATCTCATGGGTGGTCAGCAGCGCCTGCAGCTGGGCGCGGCTGTGGCACTGCTCGCCGGCGGCCAGCCGGGTGCGGATGCGCCGCGCGACCTGCGCCAGGCCGGCGGCGCTGGCCTCGGCCAGGGGCTCCTCGAACCAGTAGGGCTTGGCGGCCTCCAGGTCGCGGGCGATGGCAATGGCCACCGCGGCGGCGAAGCGCCCGCCGCAATCGACCATCAGGTCGATGCCCGGGCCGACCGCCGAGCGGACGGCTTCGACCCGCTCGACCGCGAGCCGCAGCTCGGGGGCCGAGGGTTCGCTCTCCACGCCCTCGAACGGGTCCAGCTTCAGGCTGCGATAGCCGCGGCGGACGGTCGCCTTGGCGACGGTGGCCAGGTCGCGCGGCGTGGTCGCCCCCAACTGCCAGCCGTTGGCGAAGGCGGGCAGGCGGTCGCGGATCCGCCCGCCCAGCAGGTCATAGACCGGCCGGCCCACAGCCTTGCCGACCACGTCCCAGATCGCAATCTCGATGGCCGCGGACACGCCGAGCGGCGCATTGCCGCCATCGGCGCGCTGAAGCTCCAGGAGCAGCCGCTCGACCGAGAACGCCGACTGCCCGACCACCGCCTGGTTGGCCAAGGTCCGGGCCGCGGCCAGCACGGTGTCGGGCGCGTCGGCGACCAGGCCCTCGCCGACGCCGGTCAGGCCGTCGTCGGTCTCGAGATGGACGAACAGCGCATTGCGCCAGCGCAGGCCGACGATCAGGGGCGTGACCCGGGTGATGCGGCAGGTCCGGCCGGCGGCGTCGGCCGCAACAGGCCCGGACTCGCCCGTCAGCTCGCTCATGCGCGGCGCACCGCCGGCTCGCTCCTGCCCATTCCCGATCCGCCCCCGCCTTGGCGCGCCACGATCCGCCGGATCGTCGTCCCGCGCCGACCGGCGCGCAACCGATTCCGTCGCCGAGGCGCTGTCGTCGAGGCCGCAGTCGCCCCATCTATCGACCCGTGAGCACGATCTTCACCATCGGCCATTCGAACCGGCCGCTCGACGCCGTGCTGGCGCTGCTGCGCGGGTCCGGGGTCGACCTGGTGATCGACGTCCGCCGGTTCCCGCGCTCGCGGGCGAACCCGCAGTTCAACGACGATCGGCTGCCGGCGGCACTGGCCGCCGGCGGCATCGGCTACCGCCACCTGCCCGACCTCGGCGGCCGGCGCCGGCCGTCGGCCGATTCGGCCAACGGCCTGTGGCGCGAGGACGGGTTCCGCGGCTATGCCGACTATGCCCTGACTCCGGCCTTCACCGCCGCCCTGGCGCAGGTCGAGGCCCTGGCGGCACAGCAGCGCCCGGCCCTGATGTGCGCCGAGGCGGTGTGGTGGCAGTGCCACCGCCGCATCATCGCCGACTACCTGGTCGCCCGCGGCCACACGGTGCTGCACATCCTGGGGCCGGGGCAGGTCGAGCCGGCCCAGTTGACAGCGGGCGCCAAGCCCGGGCCGCACGGCCTGCTCTATCCGCCCCGCCAGGCGACCCTGCCGCTCTGACGCCGTCAGTTCACCACGTTCTTGGGCGCGCCGGCCAGGAACGCCCGCACGTTCTCGACCGTGGTGGCCATGATCCGCCGTCGGGCGGCGAGGGTCGCCCAGGCGATGTGCGGCGTGATGATGCAATTGGGCGCCTCGAGCACCGGGTTGGCCGGGTCGATCGGCTCGACCGACACGACGTCGAGCGCCGCGCCGCCCAGCCGCCCGGTCCGGAGCGCCGCGGCCAGCGCCGCTTCGTCGACCAGTGGCCCGCGCGAGGCGTTGATCAGGAACGCCCCGGGCTTCATGCCGGCGAGCAGGCCGGCATTGACGAACCCGCGGTTCTCGGGCGTCAGCGGACAATGCAGCGTGACCACGTCGGCCTGCGCGAACAGCTCGGGCACCGGCATCATCGTCACGCCAGGCGCCGCCGCGGCGGGATTCGCGTCCGCTGCGATCACCTGCATGCCGAAGGCGCGGGCGATCTCGGCCACGCGCCGGCCAATCCGGCCGAGGCCGACGATGCCCAGGGTCAGGCCGGCCAGCTCGATCGGGGACGCCAGCCAGAACGAAAACTCGCCGCGCCGCGCCCATTCGCCCTGGCGCACGGCGGCGTCGTGATCGGCGATCCGGTGGCACAGCTGCAGCAGCTGCGCGAACACGAACTGCGCCACCGAATCGGTGCCATATTCCGGCACGTTCGAGACCGGTATGCCGCGGGCGCGGGCGGCCTTGAGGTCGACCACGTCGAAGCCGGTGGCCAGCACCGCGACAGCGCGGCAGGCCGGCAGCCGCTCGAAGGTGGCGGCCGAGAGCGGCGTCTTGTTGGTGATCACGATGTCGGCGCCGTCGGCGCGGGCGACGATCTCGGCGGCCGGGGTGCGGTCATGCACGGTCAGATCGCCGACCGCGGCGAGGCCGTCCCAGGGATTGTCGCCGGGATTGAGGGTATGGCCGTCGAGCACGACGATCTTGGGCCGCTGGGTCACGCCTGGTCCTCCCGGTCTTCCTGCATCAGGGCCGCCACCGATTGGGCGACCGTGCTGATCGTGGCGAGCAGCGACAGCGCCTTCAAGCTCGCCTCGTGGGCGTCGCGGTCGGCGGCGGAGCAGGCGTCGCGCGCGACCACCACCTCATAGCCGGCATCGGCGGCATGGCGCGCGGTGTGTTCCACCGCGTAGGTCGTGGCGACGCCGGCGATGACCAGCCGGCGGGCGCCCAGTCGGTCCAGCCGCACGGCCAGCTGCGAGCCGTGGAAGGCATTGTTGCGGTTGTGGGTGACCACCGCCTCGCCGTCGCGCGGCCCCAGCCCCTCGTAGAACTGGGCGCCCCAGCTGCCCTCGGCCATGGCGCCCGATGCGATCACGCGCCGGAACATCTCGCAGTTGGGCGTGAGGTCGGAATAGTCGGGGCGGAAGGCGATCCGGACATGGATGATCGGCCGGCGGCAGGCGCGGGCGCCGGCCTGCAACGCCCGGGCGGCCTGGATCAGGGCGGCGCGGTCGGCGTCGGCCACGCCCAGGTGGATCTTGCCGTCGGCATGCAGAACGTCGTTCTGGTAATGGATGGCCAGGACGGCCGTCACAGGAAGACCTCGAGGGCGTCGTGGACGCCGTCGCAATTGATCAGGTCGACGCGCTTCAGCCGGATCTTCCAGCCGGGATCCGGTCCGCGCAGCCGATAGGTGACACGGCCGCCCAGCAGGCGCTGCTCGTCGCGATGGAACTCCAGCATGTGGAAGGCGGCCTGGGCGACCAGCTCGCCCGAGCCGTCGCCGGCCGGATCGATCTCGACATTGCCCAGCACATGGCTGGTGCGGCTGGGCTGCTCCTGGCTGAAGGCGCGAGGATGGCGCAGCCGGCGGATGCGGGTCTGCATCAAGGTTCGGTCCTCGCGGTACAGCGAGATGTGGCCGGTCGCGTCGGCCTGGCCCCAGGCCGCGGGGACCCAGTACAGACAATCCTCGGTATAGAGGTCGAGCCAGGCGTCGTAGTCGCCGGCGTCGAGCAGCCGGCATTCGCGGTAGAGCAGCCGCTCGACCGCGGCCCGGTCGAAGCCGGTCACGCCGCGGCTCCGGCGGTCATGTAGTCCAGCCACACCTTGAACTGGTTGCGCATCGGCAGCTCGCTGGTCGTCGAGGCCTGGAGGCCCAGCGGCGTCTCGCGGTCGCGCCCGGCGTCGCGGTGCAGGCTGACCCAGTCGGCGCCGTCGGACAGCAGGCCGGTCTGGACCCGGCGATAGGCCTCGATGTCGTCGGGCATGACGATGGAGGCCGGCGAGTTCACGACGTTGGAGTAGGTCAGGGTGCGCTGGTACATGGCCTCGGGTGCGCCCTTCAGGCGGAAGCTCCAGATCTCGACCAGGGTGCGGTCGACCGACTGCGGGTGCAGGACGCGGATCTGCTGGAAGGACGACTGGATCGAGACGTTGGGGTAGAAGATCGTGTTGTGGCGCTCGACGGCCAGGATCTCCTCGGTCCGCACCGCGCCGTGCCGTTTCTCCAGCTCGGCCTTGTAGGCGGCGAACACCGGATCGCCGCCGCGAGCGCTGACGATGCCGCCCATCCAGCTGTGGCCGTTGGGCGTCGTGGTCAGGCTGAGCCGCTCCCAGAATTCATAGGGCTCGCCATTGCCGATCATGATCTTGAGGGCGAGCGGCGGCGCGCCGTCGAGGTCGGCGGCCTGGTCGCGGCTGGCATCGATCGACGACTGGTGCACCACCATCGGGTGCATGCCGTCGTTCAGGTTCTCCATGAAGATCTTCCAGTTCGAGCGCTGCATGACCCGGAAGACGCCGCCGGCGACCTCCAGCTCGCCGTCGGGGGCGCGGTCGACCATGTCGTCGATGGAGCTGAGGGCCGCACCCAGGAAGGCCTTCAGATCCGGGCCGTCGGCAGCGAGGCTGGCGAACACGAAGCCGCGATAGCTGTCGCAGCGCGCGACCGGCATCATCCCGTGCCGCGGGTCGGCGAGGTCGATCGGCGTGCCGTCATAGCCGTGGCGGCGCGGCATCGCGTGCAGGCTGCCGTCGGTCTTGAAGGTCCAGCCGTGATAGCAGCAGCGGAAGAAGCGGACCGAGCCGCAGCGGTTGCCGACAACCTCGGCGCCCTTGTGGCCGCAGCGGTTGTGCAGCACCCGGATGCTGCCGTCGCCGTGCCGGACCATGACCACCGGCTGGCGGCCGATGCGGGTGGCGGCGTAGTCGCCGGGATTGGGCACCTGGCTGGCGTGGCCGACATAGATCCAGGCCCGGCCGAAGATGCGCGCCATCTCCAGATCGAAGATCGCGGGGTCGGTGTAGACCGACCGATGGATCCGGTCCGGCCGGACCTTGTCGCGGAGCGCCGCTGCGTCCATGCCGTCCTCCTGCGCACGGGTTGCGCGGAGGATCATACACGGCTTTGAGCGATCCACCCGGCCAGCGTGCGGCGGCCGGCCGTTACTTGGGCTCAGCGCCGCGCATTCGGCTGATCGGCGAAGATCTGGTCGAGAGTCGAAGCGTCGAGGATCCGCTCGCTCCACAGGTCGAGCTGCTGGGCGGTCGCGGTGCGCAGACGCTCCTCGGTCGTCTGGTCCAGCGGACCGAACCGGCGCTGAATCAGGCGGGCCAGCATCTCCGCTTTACCTTCGGCCCGGCCCTTGGCCCGGCCTCTGGCCTCGCCCTCGACCCGGCCTCTGGCCTCGCCCTCGACCCGGCCTCTGGCCTCGCCCTCGTCGAGCCATCGTTGAGCAAATGTGGTGACCACCTGCTCCTCCTCTCCCGGCAGAACTTCGCGCAGGATACTCCGGACCAGATCGCCGCGGGCATCGTCCAGAGTGACGCCCAGGTAATAGAACAGAGTCATGAGGTCGTCGCGGCCGAGGCGCTGCGCCTCGCGGGCCAGTTGCAGCAGCTTGCGGCGGCCGGCGCGGCCGATCAGGCCGTGCTTCAGGATCATGAGCCCGACCCGGAGCGGCCGCTCGCGCGACAGCTCGGCGTCCGGGATGCGGCCCAGATCGACCAGGCTGTAGCGGAAGTCGAGCAGGTGGGGCCGCATCGCCGGGTCGGCGTCGGTGGCCTCCACCAGCGACAGCGGCACCGTCCAAGGTGCGGCGCCGTTGTAGACGACCATCGTCACCAGCGCCGGCAGCGGCCGCAGCCGGCCGTCGGCACCGCGGCCCTCGGTCCGGTCCCAGTGCGCCAGGATCCGGTACTGATAGCCCAGGAGCTGCAGGGCGATGCGCGGGTCGGGCGTCGATTTGTGCTCGATCAGGGCGTAGACCAGCGCCGGCCGGCCGGTGATCGTGGTCGTGCGATAGAGCCGGTCGGTGCGGTAGCCGCGTAAGGCCCGGGATACGAAGCTGCCGGGCACCAGCTCCGGCTGGTCCGGCGACAGCAAGCCGGCGACACCGGGCGGTAGGCGCTCGCGCAGCAACGCCCCCGCGATACCCGGCCGATCGAGCAGAACCTGGAAGAACGCGTCATGGCGCTGGACGGCACGGCCGCGCATGACGGCTACTCCGTCTCAGATCCTTGGGCACTCGAGGCGACGGCGATCCACTCGGCCAGCGTGCGGGCGTCGCGGCGGAACGCGTCGGGGTCGTCCCCGGCCACGAACTCCAGCATGGCGTAGCGCGGCCCGGGACGGACGCCGGGCAGGGCTGCCGCGCGCGCCAGAATGGGCTGCCAGGCGGTGGCGTGGTCGGCCAGCGGCAACCGCTCGCGCTCGGCCGTCCAGGAAAAGACGTGCAGGTGCGACAGGTGCCGGGCCACGGCGTCCAGCTGCGCCAGCGATTCGTCGAGCGCGATGCCGGGCCGCGGCTGCCAGTAAGTGAACAAGTTCGGATGGGCGGCGGCGGCCAGCAGATCGAGCGTGGAGTCCAGCGTGTCGGTCAGGGTGTTGGGGTGAAATTCCAGCCCGATCGAAATGCTGGCCCCAGCGGCGGCTTCGGCCATGCCGCGCAGTGCCTCGGCGGCGGCGGCGCGGTCGGCCGGGGTGGCCTCGGCCGAGCCGGTGCCGCGGCGGCCGGCCCACACCCGGATGTTGGGGGCGCCCAGCGCCCGGGCGGCCTCGAGGACGGCGGGGAAGGGTTGGCCGGCATTGCCGCCGGCCTCGACATAGGAGCCGTAGGAGGCGACCGCGATGCCGGCATCGCGGCAGCGCCGCGCTACCGCGGCGGCGAGGGCCCCGTCGCCGGGCGGCACATGGCGGTCCGATCCCCACTCGATGCCGCCGATGCCGGCTTCCGCGGCCAAGGCGATGACCGCATCGGGCGCCAGCGCCCGGAACGTGACCGAGCACAGGCCGGCGGCCAGACGCGTCACGCCAGCCGTTCCAGCTCGTCGAAGCCGATGCCGTGCTCGAGCGGCTGGCCGGCGACATAGCGGGCGATCTCGCTCAGCACCACGTCGGTCATGCGCTGGGTCTCGGGCCCCAGCGAGCCGGCGATGTGCGGGGTCAGGAACACATTCGGGATGTCGTAGAGCGGCGAATCAGGCGGCAGGATGTCCGGCTCGGTGACATCGATGACCGCGTCGATGCGGCCCGACCGGGTCTCGTCGATCAGCGCCGCCTGGTCGATCAGCGAGCCGCGCGAGGTGTTGATCAGCACGGCGCCATCGCGCATCAGAGCGAGCCGGCGCCGGTCGATCATGTGCCGCGTGTCGGGCGTGGCCGGCGCATGGACGCTGACCACGTCCGAGGTTGCCATCAGCTCGTCGAGATCCACCGGCTCGGCACGGAGGGTGCGGGCGAGGGCGGGATCGAGATAGGGATCGAACACCTGGACGGCGAAGTCGAACGGCTGGAGCAGCTCGATCACGCGGCGGCCGATGCGCGAGGCGCCGACGATGCCGATGGTCCGGCCGTAGTTGCCCAGGCCCGGCGCCATCCGGCTCCACGGCTTGCGCGAGGCGCGGATCTCGCGATAGAGCCGCTGCAGCCGGAACACCTGCTTGTTGGCGAACAGGATCGCGGCCAGCGTGTATTCGGCCACCGGCAGCGCATTGGCGGCCGCGGCGTTGGTCACCCGGATGCCGCGCGCCCATACTGCGGGGTCCAGAATGGCTTTCACGGTGCCCGCGGCATGGGCGACCAGCCGCAAGCGGGGCGCGCGGTCCAGCACCCGGCCATCGATCTTCGGCGCGCCCCAGCCGGTGACCAGGATCTCGGCGCGGGCCAGCAGGGCGGCAGCGTCCGGGGCCGCGAAATCGGTCAGCGGCTCGCGGCGCAGCAGGTGAGTCAGCTCGGCGAGCCGATCGATCTGCCGGGGGGCGAAGGTGTCGGGATTGTCGGTCGGACTGTAGGCGAGCAGCGCGTCTGGCTTCGACATCATCTCCGATCCGTCGCAATGGCGGCGCCACGCCCGGGAGTGGTGGCGCCATGCAGCTAACACCTCCCCGCAGGGCTGGCTAGAACCGTTTGGGGGCTAGTCAGGCGAGCAGGCCAGGCCCTGGCTTCCGGAGCGCACGGCCGGCGCGGGCGAAGGCCCGCTCGACCAAGTGGGCGACGAGGGCCGGGAAGCTCCAGCCGGCAGCGCGGGCCGCGTCGGGATAGAGGCTGGTCTCGGTCATGCCGGGCAGGGTGTTGACCTCCAGCAGGACCGGCTCGCCGGCGTCGGGGACGATGAAGTCGGCACGCGACAGGTCGCGGCAGCCCAAGGCGACGTGGGCGGCCACGGCCATTGCCTGGACCCGTGTCAGCTGCGCGGCCGGAATTTCGGCCGGCACGACATGCTCGCTCAGGCCCTTGGTGTAGCGATGGTCGTAGTCGTACCAGGCATCCGGCGGCGTGCGGATCTCGATGGGCGGCAGGGCCTGCACGCCGGCGTCCTCCAGCACGCCGACGGTGACCTCGCGGCCGGCGACGCGGCGCTCGACCAGGACCGCCTCGCCATAGACGAAGCTGTCGGCGAGCGCGGGCTCCAGGGCCTCGGGCGTGCGCGCGAAGGCCACGCCCAGGGCCGAGCCCTGGGCAGCCGGCTTGATCACGACATCGGCGCCGAGCGCGGCCAGCACGGCCCGTGCGCCCGATGCCGCGCCCGATGCGTGCGGGACCACAAGGTCGGGCGCCACGGCCAGGCCAGCGGCGCGGAACAGCGCCTTGGCGCGCGGCTTGTCCATGGCGCACGCGCTCGCCGCGACGCCGCTGCCGACATAGGGAATGCCCAGGACATCCAGGAAACCCTGGAACCGGCCGTCCTCGCCATAGCTGCCGTGCAGCGCCGGAAACACCACGTCGGCGCGGGCGTGCGCCAGGGTCGTCGCGATGTCCGCGTCCAGCTCGGCCAGGATGACGTTGGAGAACTGCAGGCGCAGCGCGTCGGCCACGGCGCGCCCGGAGCGGCGCGAGACGTCGGCCTCGGCCGAAGGGCCGCCGGCCACCACCACAATGTTCATGCGTGCGCCAGCCTTTCCGCCGCCTCGGAATTACTTTACGGCATTGGGCGACCAAGCGGCTGGAGAAAATCAAGCGCGGTGACTGCGGTCACACGCCCAAATAAGCCTGCCGGATATGCTCGTCCCCGGCCATGGCGGCCGCCAGGCCTTCCTGGGCGACGCGGCCATGCTCCAGGACATACAGCCGGTCGGCGACCGCCATGGTCGAGCGGGCGTCCTGTTCGACCAACAGGATCGCCGTACCGGTGTCGCGGATCTGCCGGATCGCGTCGAAGATCGCCAGCTTCAGCCGGTGCGCGATGCCGACCGACGGCTCGTCGAGCAGCAGCAGCGTCGGGCGGCCCATGAGCGCGCGGGCGATCGCGACCATCTGCTGCTCGCCCCCCGACAGCGTGCTGGCCTGTTGGCTGCGCCGCTGGCGCAATACCGGAAACAGGCCGAAGACCCGCTCGAGATCGGCGGCGACGCCGTCGCGGTCGGATCGGAGATAGGCGCCGAGCATCAGGTTCTTCAGCACGGTGAGCTCGGGGAACAGGCGGCGGCCTTCAGGGCAGTGGCAGATGCCGGCGGCGACCACGTGATGCATGGGCAGCCCCTCCAGCGGCCGCCCGGCCAGGCGCAGCCGGCCCGAGGTCGCCGGCACGGCGCGGCTGATCGCCTTCAGCAGGGTCGATTTGCCGGCGCCGTTGGGGCCCAGCACGCCCACCAGCTCGCGCTCGCCGACGCTCAGGCTCACGCTGTCCAGCGCCAGCGCCTTGCCGTAGTGGACGACCAGGTCTTCGACATCAAGCAGCGCCAAGCGCGGCCTCCGGTTCGGTCCGGCCGATATAGGCCTCGATCACCTTGGGATGGCGCACGATCTCGGCCGGCGTGCCCGACGCGATGACCTCGCCGAAGTCGATGGCGATGACGCGTTCGACCAGGGCCATGAACTCGCGCAGCTTGTGCTCGATGATCAGGATCGCCAGGCCCTGCTCGGCGTGCAGCCGCCGGATCAGCGCCGCCAGCGGCTCGATCTCGGCGGTGCCGAGGCCGGCGAAGGGCTCGTCCAGCAGCAAGAGCCTGGGGCGGGTGGCGAGGGCCCGGGCGATCTCGAGCCGGCGCAGGTCGCCATAGGGCAGCACCTCCGCCGGCAGTCCCGCCTTCGCGCCCAGCCCGACCTCGTCGAGGATCGCCTGGGCCCGACGCTCGGCACCGGGCGCGCGGACGCGCGGCGCCAGGCACCCGACCACGACGTTCTCCAGCACGGTCATGCCGACGAACGGACGGGTCAACTGGAAGGTCCGGGCCAGGCCGCGGTTGACGATGCGCCACGGCGCCAGGCCGAGGATCGGCCGGCCATCGAGGGCGACGCGGCCGATGTCGGTGGGGATGAAACCGGTCAGCAGGTTGAACAGGGTCGTCTTGCCGGCGCCGTTGGGGCCGAGGATGCCGACGATCTCGCCCGCGGCCAGGGTGAATGACACGTCCTTGACCGCGGTCAGCCCGCCGAAGCGCTTGGTCAGGCCCTCGACCGCCAGCAGCGGGGTCATGCCGCCTCCCGCTCCACGGCGCCGGAGCCCCGCCAGCGCGGCCCGAACTGCCGGCGCAGCGCGGCCCAGGCCGGCGCCATCACGCCGCCGGGCAGGAAGAACAGGATCAGCATCAGCACCAGGGTGTAGACCAGCAGCCGGTACTCGCTGAGGCCGCGCAGGGACTCGGTCAGCAGGTTGAGCAGGACGGCGCCGAGAGCCGGACCCCAGATCGAGCCCATGCCGCCGACATAGACCATGATGATCACGTTGATCGACAGCGTGACCGTGAACAGGTCGGGCCCCACCTGCAGCTGCGAGTGGGCGTAGAGCGCGCCGCCCAGGCCGGCGCAGGCGGCGCTGATGGCCAGCGCCGCGATCTTGTAGAAGGTGACGTTGATGCCGGCCGCCTGGCAGGTCGCCTCGTCGCCGCGGATGGCGCGCAGGATGGTGCCCCAGGGCGACAGCGCCAGCGCCTTCAGCCCGATCACGACGGCCGCGGTCAGGCCCAGGGTCAGGTAGTAGTAGTCCAGCTCGGACTCCAGGATCGGCCAGATCCCGTCGATGCCGTCCTGGCCGCCCGTGTAGCTGTGGAAGATGATGGTCAGGTACTGCATCGCCGACGATGCCGACAACATCGCCAAGGCGAAGTAGGGCCCCTTGAGGCGCAGCGTCGGGAACCCGATCACCAGGCTGGCCAGGACCGCCGCGGCCGGGGCGCCGGCCAGGCTCCACCACGGGTTCAGGCCGAAGGTCGCGTTGAAGAACCCGGCCGTGTAGGCGCCGGCGCCGATGAACAGGGCATGGCCGAAATTCTCTCGGCCGGTCAGCCCCGACATGAAGTCCCAGCTGGCCGCCCAGATCGCATAGCACAGGCAGACCGTGAGCAGCGGCGTGAGATAGCTGCTGCCATAGGCGGCCGGGATCGCCGCCAGCGCCGCCAGCAGGGTGAGGGCGCCCACGGCATCGGCCGCGGACAGGCGGCGGCCCATGCTCAGAACGCCGCCCGCTTGCCGAAGAAGCCGGCCGGGCGCAGGACCAGGGTCACCAGCACCGCCAGCACCGAGACGATCTGCGACCACTCGATCGAGACCTGGAACGCGACGACGGTCTCGCTGTAGCCGAGCAGCAGGGCGCCCAGGATGCTGCCCGGGATCGAGCCCAGCCCGCCGACGATCACGATCGCGAAGGCCTTGACCAGGGGCAGCAGGCCCATGGCCGGGATCACCGACTGGAACGGCGCCACCAGCACGCCGGCGGCGGCCGCGGTGCCGGCCGACAGCCCCATGACGATCGAGTAGATGCGGTCGCTGGGGATGCCCATGTACTGGGCGGCCTCGGCGTCCTGGGAGATGGCCAGGATCGCCGCGCCCAGCCGGGTGCGCTGCAGGAACAGCCACAGCCCGGCCAGGATCGCGATCCCGGCCGTCAGCGCCAGCAGGCGCTGGCCGCTGATGTCGACGCCCAGCACCGCCACCGTGCGGTCGATCATCGATGGCACGTTGCGGGCTTCGGAGCCGAAGACCAGCAGCAGCACCTGCTCGACCATCAGCGACACCGACAGGGTGATCATCAGCACGGCCAGGGTCGAGCGGCGCAGCGGGCGCACCAGCACCCGCTCCATCGCCACCCCGAACGCCGCCACCGCCACGATCGCCACGGCGGCGGCGAGCAGCAGCGGCAGGTGGGCGTCGGCGGTCAGGGCGTACACCAGGTATGCCCCGATCGCGTAGAACGCGCCATGGGCCAGGTTCAGGACCCGGGCGACGCCGAAGATGAGCGTGAACCCCACCGCCAGCATCGCATAGACGACACTGATCACGGCCCCGTAGACCAAGATGTCGACCAACGGACGGGGCTCAGTTCTGCTGCAGCCAGGGCGGGTTGATCATCGGGCCGCCGGCCAGCTCCTTCGGCCAGACCACCACGCGCTTGCCGTCCTGCTGCCACTGCACGAACAGCTGGTTGACCTTGCCCGGGCCGTCCTCGACATCGTGGCGGGCGTCGAACACGATGCGCCCGGGCACGCCGACGAAGTCGGTCTTCTCCATCTCCTTGATCACGGCGTCGGCGGCGGTGGACTTGGCGCGCTCGACCGCCTGGGCATAGATGTAAACGCTGTCATAGCCGCCGCTGCCGGAATAGACCGGCGGCGCACCATAGGCCGTCACGAAGCCGTCCCAGAAGCCGACGGTCTTGGGCGTCAGCGGCGCCCGCAGGATGTAGTTGGTGGTGACCTCGCCGATCGCCTTGCCGCCGACCCGCTGGAAGAAGTTGGCATCCTGGCTCTTGACGTCGATGCCGCCGATGGGCACCGGCACCCTGGCATCGTACCACTGCTTCACGAACACGTCGGACGCGGCGTGGGACAGGATCACCATCAGGTACTGCGAACCGTTCTCCTTGACCTTGGCGAAGATCGGCGAGAAGTCGGCGGTTGCCGGGTCGAAGAACTCGGCCATCGGCACCTGGATGCCGGCCTTGGTCATGCCGTCCTTCAGCGCCGGGACCATGTCCTGCACCCATTTGGCGTTCTCGCCCAGCACCGAGATCTTCTTGTAGCCGTGGCCCTCGGCCAGGTTCTTGACCGCGAAGTCCAGCAGCTCGTTGGCCTGCTTGTCGGAGCTGAGCGGGTTGACCCGGAAGATGTACTTGTAGTGGTCGTAATCCTCCTTGACCTTGGCGGTGATCGCCGGCGACGCCGAGCCGAGGCCGATATAGATGGTCTTGGCGCGGGCGATGTGGGGCAGCTCGGCCAGGGTGACGCCGCTGTCATAGCCGCCGATCAGCACGTCGACCTTGCTGTCGCCGGTCAGCTTGTTGACCGCGGCCACGCCGTCCTTGGGGCTCTCGCCCTCGTCGGCGACCACGACCTCGAGCTGGCGCCCGAGCACGCCGCCCTTGGCGTTGACCTCGGCGACCGCCATCTTGACGCCGTTGACCGCATCGCGGCCGATCTGCAATTGGATCGCGGTGCTGACGCCGATCCGGATCGGTTTGGCGTCCTCGGCGGCGGCCGGCAGCGCCAGCGCCGCCACGCCGAGCGCCAGCCCGATCGGGCCCAGCAGCGGTCGAGCCATCATGGTCACCTCCCCTAGGAGCGGGACGCGGGTTCGCGCCCGAGCTTTTTCCTGCGACGGTAGAGCACCACCGCGGGAATTGACAAGGCGCAGTCGGTGACGGGCGCCGTCAGCGCGGCTGACCCAATCTCGCCGCCGTGCGCAACCGACGCAGGCGTTGCCGGGCCCGCCGCGCGTTACCAAATGATGTCCGGTTCGGACGGGACTGCTTGACGGCCCAGGGGAAAGGCATTACCTGCGACCCTCCTCTGTTCCGCGCTGCGCGAGGCCCGGCATCCCCGCCCGAAGTCGCCGCGCGGCGCCGTTCCCCCAAGCCGCCACTCAATCACGGACCAAGCGATGCAGGTTACCGAAACACTCGCCGACGGACTGAAGCGCCAATTCATCGTCACGCTGCCGGCCGGCGACATCGACAGCCAGGTCGACCGGCGGCTGCGCGACATGGCGGGGACGATCCGGCTGCCCGGCTTCCGTCCGGGCAAGGTGCCGATGGGCCTGCTGAAGAAGCGCTACGGCTCGGCAGTGCTGGGCGAGGTGCTGGAGAAGTCGGTCCAGGACAGCTCGGCCCAGGCGATCCGCGAGCGCGGCCTACGCCCGGCGCTGCAGCCCAAGATCGAGGTGACCAAGTTCACCGAAGGCGCCGACCTGGAATACACCCTGGCGTTCGAGACGCTGCCCGATATCCAGCCGGTGGACTTCGGCGCGCTCGAGTTCGAGCGCCTCAAGGCCGAGGCCGGCGACACCGCGGTCGACGAGGCGCTGGAGCGGCTGCGCGCCCAGGGCAAGCGCACCGAGCCGGTGTCCGAGGCCCGGCCGACGGCGGCCGGCGACACGCTGGTGGTCGATTATGAGGGCCGGGTGGACGGAACGCCCTTCGAGGGCGGCACCGGCACCGACCAGCAGATCGAACTCGGCTCCAACCGCTTCATCCCGGGCTTCGAGGAGCAGTTGATCGGCTTGCAGCCGCCGGCGGCCAAGACCTTCCCGATCCGGTTCCCGGACGAGTACCCGGTCAAGACCCTGGCCGGCCGCGATGCCGAATTCACGGTGACGGCGAAGGAGCTGCGGCAATCCGTCCCGGTCGTGCTGGACGACGACTTCGCCAAGCAGTTCGGCGCCCCCGACCTGGCGGCGCTGCGCCAGACCATCCGCGAGCAGCTGGAGCGGGAATATGCCGGCGCCGCGCGCCAGAAGCTGAAGCGGCAGCTGTTGGACAAGCTGGCCGAGCTGCATGCCTTCGCCGTGCCCGACGGCATGGTCGAGGCCGAGTTCGACGTCATCTGGAAGCAGGTCGAGGACGCCCGGGCCAAGGGCGCCGAGGATCCCGACTTTGCCGGCAAGAGCGAGGACGAGGTCAAGGCCGAGTACCGGTCGATCGCCGAGCGCCGGGTCCGTCTGGGCCTGCTGCTGTCCGAGGTCGGGCGCCTGAACAACATCACGGTCGCCGACGACGAGCTCCGGCGCGCGGTGGTCGACCAGGCGCGCCGCTATCCGGGCCACGAGCGCGAGGTGATCGAGTTCTACCGCGCCAACCGCGACGCCATGGACAGCCTGCGCGCCCCGCTGTTCGAGGAGAAGACCGTCGACTTCATCCTGGAGATGGCCAAACTGACCGAGCGGGTGGTCAGCCCCGAAGAGCTGCTTGGTAACGACGACAAGGCCGAGTGAGCGCCGCCACCGGACCTGCCCCCTTCCTTCGAGCCGAGGACCGCATGAGCCGCTTCGATCGCGACCCCCATGAGTTCACGATGAACACCCTGGTCCCGATGGTGGTCGAGCAGACCGCCCGGGGCGAGCGGGCGTTCGACATCTATTCCCGGCTCCTGAAGGAGCGCATCATCTTCATGGTCGGCCCGGTCAACGACGCGGTGTCGAGCCTGATCTGCGCCCAGCTCCTGTTCCTGGAGTCGGAGAATCCGTCGAAGGACATCGCGCTCTATATCAACTCGCCGGGCGGCATCGTGTCGTCCGGCCTGGCGATGTACGACACTATGCAATATATCCGGTGCGACGTATCGACCGTGTGCATCGGTCAGGCGGCCAGCATGGGCTCGCTGCTGCTGGCGGCGGGAGCCGCCGGCAAGCGCTTCTCGCTGCCCAACGCCCGCATCATGGTCCACCAGCCGTCGGGCGGTGCCCAGGGCCAGGCGACCGACATCGAGATCCAGGCGCGCGAGATTCTCAAGCTGCGCACCCGGCTGAACGAGATCTACATGAAGCACACCGGCCAGCCGCTGGACGTGATCGAGGCGGCGCTGGAGCGCGATAAATTCATGTCGCCCGACGAGGCCAAGGCGTTCGGCCTGGTCGACGAGGTCGTGGTCAGCCGGCCGCCGCGCGAGGAGGCGCGCAAGGAGAGCGCCTGACCACTGCGGCAGGACGGACGGGGCCGAGGGTGTTGCCCCGTGCGCGAGGCGTGGTGTTGAATGGCGGATGGCAGCCGGATCGCCGCGGCGATGCGGCCGCCGGTCGGTCATGAACTCGAAAGATTCGGGCGCGTATCGTTGGAATCGAGCAGGCCGATGCAGCGGCCAGCAGGGGCGAGCCCCATAGGGACGATCCCCGGGCCGGCGTCGGGACGGAATTCGGGGCGGGCCCCCGCGGATCGGTGGGCCGCCGTCCGTGACAGCGAAAGAGAGTACGCATGACCAAGGCTAGCGGTGGCGATTCGAAGAATACGCTCTACTGCTCCTTCTGCGGCAAGAGCCAGCACGAAGTCCGCAAGCTGATCGCGGGTCCCACCGTGTTCATCTGCGACGAGTGCGTCGAGCTGTGCATGGACATCATCCGTGAGGAGCACAAGACCACGCTCGTCAAGAGCCGTGACGGCGTGCCGACCCCCCGCGAGATCCGCGCCGTGCTGGACGACTATGTGATCGGCCAGGACCATGCAAAGCGCGTGCTGGCGGTGGCCGTGCACAACCACTACAAGCGGCTGGCCCACGGCGCCAAGAACAACGATGTCGAGCTGGCCAAGTCCAACATCCTGCTGGTCGGTCCGACCGGCAGCGGCAAGACGCTGCTGGCGCAGACCCTGGCCCGGATCCTGGACGTGCCGTTCACGATGGCCGACGCCACGACCCTGACCGAGGCGGGCT
>CAZEFK010000040.1:0-33223 GCA_964511405.1 uncultured Comamonadaceae bacterium
GCGACGGCACCAAGAAGATGAGCAAGTCGGACCCGTCGGACTACAGCCGGCTGGTCATGACCGACGACCGCGACACCATCGCGCTCAAGATCCGCAAGGCCAAAACCGACCCCGAGCCGCTGCCCGCCGACGTCGACGGGCTGGACGGCCGGGCCGAGGCCGCCAACCTGGTCGGGATCTTCGCCGCCCTGTCCAGCCGCAGCCGCGCCGACGTGCTGGGCGACTATGGCGGCAAGCCGTTCTCGGCGTTCAAGGCCGACCTGGCCGAGCTGGCCGTGACCGTGCTGGGCCCGATCGGCGCCGAGATGAAGCGGCTGATGGCCGACCCCAGCCATGTCGACGGCGTGCTGATGCGCGGCGCCGAGCGGGCACGGGCCATCGCCGACCGCCATCTGCGCGAGATCCAGGGCATCATCGGCCTGCTGCAGGAGTGAGACGGGACCAGCCGCCGGGCAAGTCGGCACGCTATCTCGCCTAAACGCTTTCGCGCGGCCTGACGCGGGCGTACGGTGCCAGACAAGGCCCGGTGCGCGAGCGCCAGGGCCGTGGTTGCGTTGTGACGTCGGCCGCCTATGCAGATGTATTTGCCGATCGCCGGCATGTCGGTGAACGCCCTGGTGCTCCTGGGGCTGGGCACGGTGGTCGGATTCATGTCGGGGCTGTTCGGCGTCGGCGGCGGCTTCCTGATGACGCCGCTGCTGATCTTCGCCGGGGTGCCGCCGGCGATCGCGGTCGGAACCCAGTCGAACCAACTGGTCGGCGCCTCGGTGTCCGGCGTGATCGGCTATTGGCGCAAGGGCAGCGTCGACTTTGCCATGGGCATCCTGCTGCTGCTGGGCGGCCTGGTCGGGTCCGGCCTGGGGGTCTGGCTGTTCAACGTGCTGCAGCGGCTCGGCCAGATCGACTTGGTGATCTCGCTGTTCTACGTGTTCGTGCTGGGCGCGGTGGGCAGCCTGATGCTGGCGGAAAGCCTGCGCGCCATCATCCGCCAGCGCCGGCCGGGCGCCAAGCGGCGCCGGCTGCACCAGCACAACTGGCTGCACCGCCTGCCGTTCAAGATGCGCTTTCACCGCTCGCGCCTCTATATCAGCGCGCTGGCGCCGCTGATCATCGGTCTCGCGGGCGGCGTGATCGTCGCGATCATGGGCGTGGGCGGCGGCTTCTTCATGGTGCCGGCCATGATCTATGTGATCGGCATGCCGACCGCCATGGTCCCCGGCACGTCGCTGTTCCAGATCGTCTTCGTGACCGGCGCCGTGACCGTGATGCAGGCGGTGACCAACGGCACCGTCGACCTGATGCTGGCGCTGCTGCTGCTGGTCGGCGGCACGCTCGGCGCCCAGTTCGGCACGCGCTTCGGCACCCGCTTGCGCGGCGAGCAGATGCGGGCCTTGCTGGCGGCCCTGGTGCTGGCGGTGTGCATCAAGCTGGCGGTCGACCTGGTGCTGCCGCCCGACGACCTGTACAGCCTGGCGCCGGTCCTGCGCTCGTGACCGGCCGCACCGTCCCGATCCTGGCCCTGCTGCTCCTGGGATTGACCGCCGCACCCGCCTGGGGCCAGGCCCTGGTCGCCGACCTGACCAGCCACCTGATCGCGATCACGACCGGCTTCGTCGGCACGGATGTGGTGCTGTTCGGCACTATCGAGGGCGACGGTGACGTCGTGGTCGTGGTGCGCGGGCCCGACAGTTCGGCCGTGGTCCGCCGCAAGGACCGGGTCGCCGGGATCTGGCTCAACCGGCGCCAGGTCACCTTCCAGCAGGTCCCCGGGTTCTACGCTCTGGCGTCGAGCGCGCCGATCGCCGACATCGCGCCGCCCGAAACCCTGGAACGCCAGCATATCGGGGTCGATCACCTGGACCTGCGCCCGACCGAGCCGGTCGCCGCCGCCGAGCTGCCGGAGTTTCGCGCCGCGCTGATCCGCAACAAGGAGCGCGAGGGGCTGTTCCCGGCCCGCGTCGGGCCGGTCCATTTCATCGGGCCGCGGTTGTTCCGCGCGACCTTGTTCTTCCCGTCGAACGTTCCGGTCGGCACCTACCAGGTCCAGGTCTATCTGGTGCGCAACGGCCAAGTCGCCGGCGCCCAGACCACGCCGCTCCTGGTCAGCAAGCTCGGGGTCAGCGCCTGGGTGGTGGAGCTGGCCTCGCGGTGGGCCTTGTCTTATGGGATGGGTTCGGTCTTGATTGCGGTGGCGGTGGGCTATTTGGCGAGCCAGATGCTGCGGCCATGACCGATCCGGGTGCCCTTGACGCCGGCGGCCGCCAAGCCAGCCGGACCTTTCTGCTGGTCGTCGACAGCAGCGCCGAGCTGCGCGCGGCCCTCCATTATGCTTGCCTGCGCGCCCGGCACACCAATGGGCGGGTGGCGCTGCTCCACGTCATGGAGCCGGTCGACAGCCAGCAATGGATGGCGGTCGAGGATCTGATGCGCGAGGAGCGACGGGCCGAGGCCGAAGCGGTGCTGCGCCGGACCGCCGAAGAGGTGTTCGAGTGGTCGGGCACCTACGCCACCTTCCACCTGCGCGAAGGCAAGGTGCGCGACGAGCTGCTGGCCCTGATCGAGGAGGACAGCTCGATCTCGATCCTGGTCCTGGGTGCCGCCACCGGCACCGAGGGGCCGGGACCGCTGGTCACCCACCTGGCCGGCAAGCTGTCCGGGCGCCTGCGCATCCCCGTCGCCATCGTGCCCGGCATCCTGACCGACGAGCAGCTGGCGATGATCGCCTGAGCCGGCGCTCACTCCTTCCAGCGCCGGTGCAGCCATAGCCACTGGTCCGGCCGCCGGCGGATCCAGCGTTCCAGGACCTGGTTGACCCGGGCCATGCCGGCGACGATGTCGGCCTGGCGCTCGCCCGTGCGCGGCATCGGCAGCGGCGGCTCGACCACCAGGTGGAAGCGGGCGCCGCCGACGCGCTCCATCCACACCGGCAGCACCGGGCAGTCGAAGCGCAGCGCCAGCTGCGACAGCGTCGGCGCGGTCATCGCCGGCCGGCCGAAGAACGGCACCTCGACCCCGGCATTGAGCTTCTGGTCGATCAGCAGCGCCAGATGCTCGCCGGCGGCGGCGGCGGCCACGGCGGCGCGCACCCCGGCCTGGCTTTTGGGGATCAGGCGGCCGGCATTGGGCCGCCGGGCATGGGCCAGGATCCGGCCGACCCACGGGTTGTTGGGCGCCCGGTAAATGTTGGTCAGCGGCATGCCGTGGCGGGTGGCCAGGATCGGCAGCAGCTCCCAGTTGGCGAAATGGCCCGAGAAGCAGACGCCGGTGCGGCCGTCGTCGCGCAGCGCGAACAGATGATCGAGCCCGTCGATCGCGACCCGGTGCTCGGCCAGGTAGGCCAGATGCGGATACTCGGCGAAGGTGCGGCCCAGATTCTCCCATACCCCGGCCAGGATGCGCCGGTGCTCGCGCTCGCCCAGCTCGGGCAGGGCGGCGCGCAAATTGGCCAAGCCGAGGCGCGACACCGGCAGCAGCGGCCCGATGGCCCGCGCGACCCGGCCGCCCAGCGTCGACGCCGCGTCGACCGGCAGCAGCCGGCACAGCCCGAACAGCACCAGCAGCAGCCCGGCCTCGAGCAGCTGCCGGATCGGCTTGAGGACCGGCTTCACGGCAGCAGCACCCGCACCGCCTCCGGGTCGGCGAAGCGCAGCCGGATCTCCGCGACCGCGACATCGGCGGCCGGCGGCAGCCGGACCCGGTCCTTGGCGGTGGTCACCAGTCGCGCGCCATGCCGCTCGGCCAGCGCCCGCAATCGCGCCAGGTCGGCCGGCCGATACCGATGGTGGTCGGCGAAGGCCACGGTCGCCGCCAGGCCGGCGCCGCGCGCCCGTAACGACGCGAAGAATTTCTCCGGCCGGCCGATCCCGGCGAACGCCACCAGCGGCCCGTCCGGCAGCGTCCCGACCGGCTCCAGCGTGGCCGGCAGGACCGGCAGCTCGGCGGCAGCGGCGACGCCGTGACGGTCGGGACCGATCAGGACCAGGGCCGACGCCCGCCGGAAGCCCGGGCCGGGGCGCTCGCGCAGCGGCCCGGCCGGGATCAGCCGGCCGTTGCCGTGGCCGGCCTCGCCGTCGACCACCAGCAGGCTCGCATCCTTGGCCAGCGACGGGTTCTGGAAGCCGTCATCCATGACGATCAGGTCGGCCCGCTCGACCGCCAGCCTGGCCCCGGCCGGCCGGTCGCGCGCGACCACCGTGGGCGCCGCGGCGGCCAGCAGCAGCGCTTCGTCGCCCACGGCCCCGGCATCATGGCGCAGCGGATCGACCCACAGCGGTCCGGGCTCGCGGCCGCCATAGCCGCGGGTCAGGAACGCGACCCGACGGGGCGCCAGCAGGGCCGCCAACGCCAGCGCGGTCGGAGTCTTGCCGGCGCCGCCGGCGGTCAGGTTGCCGACGCACAGCACCGGAACCGGCGCCCGCCAGGGCACCGTCCGCCGGCGCCGTCGCTCGCCGACGGCGGCGACGGCGGCGCCGACGGGTGCCAACAGCCAGGCGGCGAGGCCGTCGGTCCGCCAGAAGTCAGGCGCGCGCATGGGGGTCGGCCGATAGGGGCGCTGGCTCCGTGGGCACCAGGCCGACCCGGCGGTCGGCCTCGGCGGTCGCCCGGTTGAGCGCGTCCTCGATGGCCTGGCGCAGAGGCTCGACGCCGTCATAGGCGGCCGGGTCGAGCGGCGGCCCGATCACATAGGCGCCGCGGCTGCCAGGCAGCGCCAGCTGGAAGCGGTCCCAGCTGCGCTGGGTGCGGTGCCAGCGCACGGCGCAGGCGGCAGGCACCACCGGCGCGCCGGTCAGCCGGGCCGCGGCCGCGATCCCCGACTGGGCGCGCATGCGCGGCCCGCGCGGCCCGTCGGGCGTGATGCCGACCGAGCGGCCCTGTTCCAGGGCGCGACGGATCAGGCGCAGCGCCGCGCCGCCGCCGCGCCGGGTCGAACCGTCGATGGTGCCGACGCCGAACCAGCGCATCGCCCGGCTGATCAGGCGGCCGTCGCGGTGGCGCGAGATCAGGATGTCGATCGGCCGCCCCGCCGGCCACAGGAACGGCATCATCATGATGCGGCCGTGCCAGAAGGCGCCGATCAAGGGCTGTCCGGCCAGGCGCTCCAGATGCTCGGCGCCCACCACGTCCCAGCGGGTGGTTCGGTAGACCAGCCGCAGGTAAGCGGCGATGGCCGCGGCGGCCGCGGCCTGGACCGGCCCGGCCTGGATCACCCGCTTGCGCCAGCTCACGCGTCGACGGCGGCCGGCGCAGGGCGCGCGTCGCCCGCCTCTTCCTGGTCGGAGAACTGCAGGCGGTAGAGGCGGGCATAGGCGCCGCCGCGCGCCAGCAGCTCGGCGTGGCTGCCCTGCTCGATCACGCGGCCCTGGTCCATGACATAGATGATGTCGGCGTCGATCACGGTCGACAGGCGATGGGCGATGACCAGCACCGTGCGGCCGGCCATGAGGCGGCGCAGGGCCGACTGGATCAGCCGCTCGGACTCGCTGTCGAGCGCCGAGGTCGCCTCGTCCAGCAGCAGGATCGGCGCATCCTTGAGCATCGCCCGGGCGATCGCCAGGCGCTGGCGCTGACCGCCCGACAGCTTGACCCCCAGCTCGCCGACCAGGGTGTCGTAGCCCTCGGGCAAGCCCAGGATGAAGTCGTGCGCCGCCGCGGCCTGGGCCGCGGCCACGATCTCGTCGAAGCTGGCGCCGGGGCGGCCATAGGCGATGTTGGCGCGCACGGTGTCGTCGAAGAGGCTGACCTCCTGGCTGACCAGCCCGATCGCGCCGCGCAGGCTGTTGAAGGTGACGTCGCGCACGTCCTGACCGTCGATCCGGACGGCGCCGGCCTCGACGTCGTAGAAGCGCGGGATCAGGTTCAGGACCGTCGACTTGCCGGCGCCGCTGGCGCCGACCAGCGCCGCCGTGCGCCCGGCCGGCACCGTCAGGCTGATGTCGTTGAGCGCGGCGCGGCCAGGCAGGTAGCCGAACGAGACGCGGTCGAAGACCACCTCGCCCGCCCCGACCGCCAGCGGCCGCGCCTCCGGCGCCTGCGTGATGGTGGGCGCGAGGTCGAGCGCCGCGAACACCCGCTGCGCCGCCGCCAGGCCTTCCTGGAGGCTGGAGTTGAGGTTGGCCATGCGCTTGACCGGCTCGTAGGCGAGCAACAGGGCCGTGATGAACGAGAAGAAGGTGCCGGTGGTGCGCACGCCCTCGATCACCTGGGTCCCGCCATAGACGATCACCAGCACGATCGCCACGCCGCCCAGCGACTCCATGATCGGGTGGCTGGCCGCCCGCACCTTGCCGGCACGGTGGTTGAGCTTGAACAGCCGCTCGATCAGCACATGGGCCCGGTCGCTCTCATAGGCCTCCATGGCATAGGCCTTGACGTGCCGGGCGCCCTGGAAGACCTGGTCCAGCAGGGTCGCGAACTGGCCGAGCTCGGCCTGGGTGTTCGACGACACCCGGCGCATGCGCCGGCCGAGCTTGTTGATCGGCAGGATCGCCGCCGGAAAGGCCACGAACGAGATCAGCGCCAGCCGCCAGTCCTGGTAGAACATGACGCCGATCAGCGAGACCAGCGTCAGGAAATCCTTGCCGATGCCGGTCAGCGTGTTCGACACCGCCGAGCGCAACAGGCTGGCGTCGTTGGTGAAGCGCGAGATCAGGACGCCGGTCTGGGCATTGTTGAAGAACGCCAGGTCGGCGTGGATGACATGATCGAACATGCGCTTCTGCAGGTCGGCCACGATGCGCTGGCCGACCCGGTTCATCACCACCGCCTGGCCGTAGGAGGCGAAGCCCTTGATCAGGAAGGTCGCCATGACTGCGACGGCGATCTCGACCAGCGCCGTCGAGTTGCGCTGGGTGAACACGTCATCCAGCACTGGCTCGGTCAGCTTGGCGTAGATCGCCGTGCAGCCAGCCACCACCATCATGAGCAGCAGCGCCACCGCCAGCCGGCCGACATGGCGATGGACATGCTCGACCAGCAGGCGGCGGACCAAGACGACCGTCGACAGGTCGGCCTGATCGGTGACGGCGGGGTTGGCCAAGGGTGTCGGAATCCGCGGTGGTGGGCGAGCGGCCGGACAGTACCATGATCAGCCGCGCCGGCAACCTGCGCCCGCTGGGCCCCAGGAAATGCGCGCTGCGCATTTCCGTCCATGGTTGTGGCGGGGAACCCGCCGGGCCGCTACCGCGTGATCGGCGCCAAATTGCCCAGGAACTGCCGCGCCGAGGCCTCCCATGAGAAGTCCAGGGCGAAGGCCCGGCAGTCCTCGGGGGCGATGGTGAGCGCCTTGCGCACCGCGCTGCCCAGGTCCTCGTCCAGCGCGCCGACCGGCCGGCCGGGGGCGGCGCTGCCCAGCACGTCGCGCGGGCCGGTGACCGGGTAGGCCGCCACCGGTACGCCCGAGGCCAGCGCCTCCAGCACCACCAGCCCGAAGGTGTCGGTGCGGCTGGGGAACACGAACACGTCGCCCATGGCGTAGTGGCGGGCCAGGTCCTCGCCCTTCTTGGCGCCGACGAAATGGACGTGCGGATAGCGGCGCTTGAGCTCGGGCAGTTGCGGACCGTCGCCGACCACGACCTTGGAGCCCGGCAGATCGAGGTCCAGGAACGCCCCGATGTTCTTCTCGACGGCGACCCGGCCGACATAGAGCTGGATGGGCCGCGGCAGGTGCGCGAGCTCCGGCACCGGGTCGGCGCCGCGCGGGCGGAACAGCTCGGTGTCGACGCCCCGCGTCCACCGCGCCAGGTTGCCGAAGCCGTAGGCCGCCAGCTCGTCCTCGAGGCTCTGGGTCGCCACCATGACGCGCGCCGCCAAGCCATGGAAGCGGCGCAGGAAGGCGTAGCTCCAGGTTACCGGCACGCGCACGCGCGCATGGACATAGTCCGGGAACTTGGTGTGGAAGCTGGTGGTGAACGCCAGCCGCCGACGGCGGCAATAGGCGCGCGCCGCCATGCCCAGCGGCCCCTCGGTCGCGATGTGGATCGAATCCGCGTCGAACTGGTCCAACAGACGCGCCACCCGCCGGGCCGGGAACAGCGCCAGGCGGATCTCGGGATAGCTCGGCAGCGGCATGGTGCGGAACCGGTCGGGCCCGATCACCAAAAGCTCATGGCCCTGAGCGGTCAGCGCCTTGGCGACCGTGTCGAGGGTGCGGACGACGCCGTTGATCTGGGGGAACCAGGCGTCCGAGACGATCGCGATGCGGGTCAATGCGCTGCGATCGCGCTCTGCCGCGACGGCTGCCAGCCGAACAGCTGCCGCCGCTCGGCCCAGTACAGCACCTCCAAGCGCCCGTCCAGATGCTCGACCAAGGCCGTGCAGCTTTCGACCCAATCGCCATCGTTGCAGTACAGCACGCCGTCCATGTCGCGCAGTTCGGCCTTGTGGATATGTCCGCATACGACCCCGTCCACGCCGCGCCGGCGCGCCTCCTCTGCCATCGCGTCCTCGAACCGCGAGATGAACTCGACCGCGTTCTTTACCTTGGCCTTGGCGTAGGCCGAGATCGACCAATAGGGATAGCCCAGGCGCCGACGCACCGCGTTGAACCACTGGTTGACCTGCAGCATGATCGTGTAGGCGGTGTCGCCCAGCACCGCCAACCACTTGGCATAGCGGACCACGCCGTCGAACTCGTCGCCATGCAGCACCAGCAGGCGCTTGCCGGCCGCGGTGGTGTGGATGCAGTCGCGCTTGACGGTGATGCCGCCGAACTGCAGGTCGATGTAATCGCGCAGGGCTTCGTCGTGGTTGCCCGGCACGTAGATCACTTCGGTGCCCTTGCGCGCCTTGCGCAGCACCTTCTGCACCACGTCGTTGTGGCTCTGCGCCCAGTACCAGGATTTCTTCAGCCGCCAACCGTCGATGACGTCGCCAACCAGGTACAGCACATCGCTGTCGGTATGCTTCAGAAAGTCCAGCAGCGCATCGGCCCGGCACCCGCGCGTGCCCAGATGGATGTCGGAGATCCAGATGGCGCGGTAACGGGCGACCGGCAGATTCATGTCCATCCACGGACCTCCGCGGAACCGGTTCGGGTTGCGCTCCTGATAACAAATAGCTGGCAACACTGTCGATGCGGCCACTTGGTTTTTGGAATATTTCATCGTGCTGTCGCCAGAACGTAACCTCGTGGTAACCTGGACCGATGTTTTCTCCGCCCAGCGCGGTTCTTGGAGGCGATTCTGGATCATTTGCTCGCGTCGGCGATCCCGAATCGGCCGATCTCACCCGTCCGCGAATCGATCGCGATCATCGTGAACCCGACCGCCGGCGGCATGCGGCCCGGCCGATTCGCACGCGCCCTGGCCCGCTTCGAAGCCGCCGGATGGGCGGTCAGCGTCCATCCGACCACGCGCCGGGGCGGCGGCGAAGAGCTCGCCCAGCGCCTGGCCGCGGGGCCGCTGCCGGATGCCGTGATCGCCGCCGGTGGCGACGGCACCATCGCCGAGGTGGTCAACGGCCTGGCCGGCAGTCCGGTGGCACTGGGGGTGCTGCCGTTCGGCACCGCCAATGTGCTGGCCCACGAGATCGGGCTGGGCGGCGATCCGGTCGCGGCCGCCGATGCCTTGATCGACGCCGTGCCCATCCGGGTCCATCTCGGCCGGTGCAACGGCCGGCTGTTCACGATGATGTGCGGGATCGGCTTCGATGCCCATGTCGTCGCGCGCGTGTCGCCGGCGCTCAAGCGGCGGCTGGGTCAGGTCCGCCTGGGCAAGCTCAGCTATGTCATGGCGTCGCTGACCCAAGCTGCCTGCCACCGGCCGGTCCGCTACCGGCTGACCATCGACGGCCGCGAGGTCGACGCCGGCTCGGCCGTGGTCGCCAATGGCCACTACTATGCCGGACGGTTCGTGTTGGCGCCGGATGCCCGGCTCGAGCGGGCGGAGTTCCAGGTCTGCCTGTTCGAGCGGGGCGGCCGTGTCGACGCGTTGCGCTACGGTGCCGCCATGCTCGCCGGCCTGGTGCCGCGCCTGCCCGACGTCAGCCTGATCACGGCGCGGCGGATCGAGATCGACGGCCCGGCGGGCGATCCCGTCCAGGCCGACGGCGATCTGGCCAGCCGTCTGCCGGCCGCCGTCGACCTGGTTCCGGATGCGCTGACCCTGCTGGTGCCGCCCCGGCCCGCAGGCTGAGGCCGCTTACTGGATGCTGCCGGTCTTGGGATCGACCGTGACCGTGCCGGTCTTGCCGTCCTTGGTTGCCGTCGCAGTGTAGGTGGCGCCGCCGGCCACCTTCTTCAGGCCCTTGATCTGGGTGTATCCGGCGCCGCGCAGGGCCCGGTAGGCCAGAGTCCGCTGCGACGGCTTGCGGGCGGCCCGCGGCTTGGCGGTGGTCGTGGGCGCGGCGGCCGGCGGTGCCGCGGTGGTCGTCGTCGAAGGCGCCGTCGCCGTCTGGGCGAACACCGGCCCGGTCGCGATGAGCGCGGCCAGCGCAATGGCGCCAGCCAGGGATTTCTTCAGCATTTATTGAGACTCCCGAATGCGGATCCGACCAGCCCGCGCTGGTCGAGAGGCCTATAGTCTGCCCCGCTGCCGCTGTCCATGGGCGGCAACCGGCGCCGGCACCGCCCGGCCTCGTGAAAATTACGTACCTGCAATGGTCATCCCGTCGATACGGATCGTTGGCGCGTCGATCCCGGTCTTGAAGTCCAGGTCGTCGGCGAGCGCCAGCTCCAGGAACATCGTCTTCAGGTTGCCGGCAACGGTGATCTCGCTGACCGGGTAGGCCAACCGGCCGTCCTCGATCCAGAAGCCGGCGGCGCCGCGGCTGTAGTCGCCGGTCACCCCGTTGACACCCATGCCCATCATCTCGGTGACGTAGAGCCCGGCCTTGATGTCGGACATGAGGTCGAGCGGGGTCACGGCGCCGGGCTCGAACCACAGATTGCTCGGCGATGGCGACGGTGGCGACGAGGTCCCCCGCCCGGCATGGCCGGTCGAGGCCAGGCCGAGCTGCCGCCCCGAGCGCAGGTCCAGCAGCCAGGTGGTGAGCACGCCATCCTCGATGATCGCGCGGCGCCGGGGGGCGATGCCCTCGCCGTCGAACGGCTCGCTCCGCAGGCCGCGCGGCCGGAACGGATCGTCGATCACGGTGACGCCGGCCGGAAAGATCCGCTGCCCCAGCTTGTCCTTGAGGAAGCTGGTGCCGCGAGCGATCGCCGGGCCCGAGATGGCGCCCGCCAAGTGGCGCAGCAGGCCGCCCGCGACCCGGGGGTCGAACACGATTGGCACCTTGGCCGTGGCGACCTTGCGCGGA
The DNA here is from genome assembly GCA_964511405.1 of uncultured Comamonadaceae bacterium. Taxonomy (GTDB): domain Bacteria; phylum Pseudomonadota; class Alphaproteobacteria; order Elsterales; family Elsteraceae; genus CAZEFK01. The sequence goes on from CAZEFK010000040.1 coordinate 11,254, forward strand.
CCGACCCGGCGCACCGCGCGCTCGCCGGCATGCCGGCCGATCAGCTCGGCCGGGATCAGGTCGGAGGCATGCACGGCGGTGCTGTAGTCGTAGTCGCGCTCCATGCCCGCGGCGTCGCCGGCCAGCACCGCGACGCTGACGCTGTGGCGGGTGACCGCCTGCATGCCGGCGAAGCCGGCCGAGCTCGCCAGCGCCGTCCGGCTGCGCGACCAGGCCGCCTCCGCCCCCTCGGAATTGGTGACCCCGGTCACCGCCAGCGCCGCGTCCTCGGCGGCGCGGGCGCGCTCGACCAGGACCGCGTTCGCCGGTTCGGCCGCCTCGACGGTGTCGAGGTCGGGGATCGACGTCGCCAACTGCTCGGGGTCGGCAATGCCGCAATAGGGATCCTCCGGCACTGCCCGAGCCATGGCCAAGGCGCGCTCGACCAGGGTCCCGAGTGCCGCCGGGGTGAAGTCGGTCGATGACACGATCGCCTGGCGCTTGCCGACGAACACACGTAGGCCCAGGTCGCGGCCCTCGGCCCGCTCGACCTTCTCGGGCGCCTTCAGGCGCTGCGACAGGGAGACCGACACGCCTTCGCTCAGGATCGCGTCGGCGGCATCGGCCCCGGCCTTGCGGGCCTTGGCGATCAGGTCGGTCAGCAGCTCCAGGGGCTCGATCTCGCGCGCCATGTCGTCTTCCGTCCTCCAGTCATGCGTCCGCCACGGGCGTCAGGGGGTCAACGGCGCCGGACGTCTTGCCGTCCGTCACTCCGTCCGCCAGATCGACCGGCCCGGGCCGGGCAGGCCATAGCTGGCCCAACGCTCGGTCACCCGCGCCACCACGTCCGGGTCCATCTCGATCCGGCGACCCCAGTCGCGCTTGGTCTCGGGCGGCCATTTGTCGGTCGCGTCGAGGCCGATCTTGCCGCCGAGACCGCTGTCCGGCGACGCGAAATCCAGATAGTCGATCGGCGTGCCCTCGATCACCGTGATGTCGCGCGCCGGGTCCATGCGGGTCGACACCGCCCACATCACGTCCTTCCAGTCGCGCGCGTTGACATCATCGTCCACCACGATGACGAATTTCGTGTACATGAACTGCCGCAGGTAGGACCACACGGCCAGCATGATCCGTTTGGCGTGCCCGGGATAGGCCTTGCGCATCGACACCACGGCGATGCGGTAGCTGCAGCCCTCCGGCGGCAGCCAGAAATCGACGATCTCCGGGAACTGCTGCTGCAGCAGCGGGATGAACACCTCGTTGAGGGCTTCGCCCAGCACCGACGGCTCGTCGGGCGGCCGGCCGGTAAAGGTCGACAGGTAGATCGGCTGCGACCGCATGGTCATGGCCGTGACCGTGAACACCGGGAACTTCTCGACGGCGTTGTAGTAGCCGGTGTGGTCGCCATACGGGCCTTCATCGCCGAAATCGTCCAGGCTGACCAGGCCCTCCAGCACGATCTCGGCCTGCGCCGGGACCTTGAGCGGCACCGACACGCAATCCACCAGCTCGACCCGGCGCCCGCGCAGCAGGCCGGCGAACTGGTACTCCGACAGGGTGTCGGGAACCGGGGTGACGGCAGCCAGGATCGTGCCGGGATCGGCGCCCAGCACCGCGGCGGCCGGTAGCGGCGCGCGCTTGGACTGGCCCCAGCGGCGATGGTGCTGGGCACCGCCGCGATGCTTCAGCCAGCGCATCAGCGTGGTGTTGCGGCCGGTCACCTGCATCCGGTAGATGCCCAGGTTGGCGGCGTCCTCGCGGGCGTCGGTCGGGCCTTTGGTCACGACCAGCGGCCAGGTGATCAGGGGTGCCGGCTCGCCGGGCCAGCAGGTCTGCACCGGCAGCAGGCCCAGATCGACGTCGGGCCCGCGCAGGACGACCTCCTGGCACGGCGCCCGGCCGACCGTGCGCGGCTTCATGGCCATCACGGTCTTCAGCAGCGGCAGCAGCTCGAGGGCCTCGCGCCAGCCGCCCGGCGGCTCGGGCTGGCGCAGGAACGCGAGCGTGCGGCCGACCTCGCGCAAATCCCCGGGCTCGCGGCCCATGCCCCAGGCCACCCGCTCGACCGTGCCGAACAGGTTGACCAGCACCGGCATGGGATGGCGGCGGCCGTCGACCACCACGTTCTCGAACAGCGCCGCCGGCCCCTGGTCGGCCAGCAGCCGCGTCTGGATCTCGGTCATCTCCAGCACCGGCGACACCGGTGCCGCGACCCGCACCAGGCGGCCGGCCGCCTCCAGCCGGGCCATGAACTCGCGCAGGTCGGCGTAGGCGGCGGTCATCGGCGATGGACGTCCAGCCGCTCGATGACGGCCAGCGCGACCGCGCCGGCGATGAAGGCGCCCTGCAGGCCCAGGAGCAGCAGCACCTGGCCGGTCGAGGCCTCGGCGATATTGAGCAGCACCTCGAGCAGGTGGATGGAGGCGATCGCCATGATGGTCACCGCCAGCTTGAGCTTCAGGCTGCCCGGGTCGAGGCCGCCCAGCCGCTCCAGGCGGCCGGCGTCCAGCGTCTCGATGCGGCTGACGAAGGTCTCGTAGCCGCTGACCATGACCATCACCACCAGGCTGGCGACCAGCGCCGAGTCGACCAGCCGCAGCAGCCCGATCAGCAGGTCGGAGTCGGTGCCGGCCCACGCTGTCATGGCCAGGCGGCCGACCTTGTACAGGAAGCGCAGGCCGAAGATCGCCAGCGCCGCGGCCAGCCCCACGTAAAACAGCGCCAGCAGCCAGCGGCTGGCCGCAATGACGCCTTGGATCAGCCGCCCCAAGCGCACCGCCAGAGATGGCGCGATGCCGGCGGACAGATCGATCGGGGCAGGGTCGGGCGGCATCGCTTCTCCATAGCGCCCCCATGCCGCGGCCTCAATGGCCGTGCGCGGCATGTCGCGGCCCGTTGCCCCTGGCGGGCGGTTGGCGATAATGCTGCGGCGCGGCGCGGAGGAACGATGTCCAGCCAGTGGTACGTGGTCGGCGGCGATTATACCGACACCAGCTTTTCCCAGGTCGCCGACGGCACCCAGGAGGAACGCCTGGGCCCGTTCGCGAGCTATGCCGAGGCGCGCACCGCCTGGCAGCAGCGGGCCTGGGCGACCGTCGACAGCTGCACCAAGCGCTACCGCATCGTCGAGCGCCCCGGCCTCAGCCAGCCCAAGCGCTTCTGGGTGGTCGGCGGCGACTACACCGATCCCGGCTTCCACGAGCTGGTGCCGGGGACGGCGGAGGAGCGCCTGGGGCCGTTCACCACCTATGACGAGGCCCATGCGGCTTGGCAGCAGCGCGCCTGGCAGACGGTCGACAGCTGCACCAAGCGCTACCGCATCGTCGAGGAGCGCGCGGCCTGGCAGCCGAGCGACCGCGGGGCGCTGGCAAAATCCTGAGCCGCGCCCAACCGGAGACCTGATCATCATGACTGGCACAGACGGCGGACAGCCGTCCTTCCCGCGCGGCGCGGCCGCGATGCTGGCCGCCGTGGCGCTGGCCACCGCCGGCCTCGGCTATGCCGGCGGCGCCGCACCGGCGGTGGCTGCGGCCCAGGCCGTCATCCTGCTGGCCGCGATTGCAGGTGTCGGCACCTGGGCGACGCGCCGCCGCCCGGTCCCCGCGCTGGCCGCGGCCGAGCCGCCGGCGTCCACCAAGCCGGCCGTCGATGCCGCCCGCCACCACGAGGAGGTCGAACGCCAGGACGCGTTGATCCAGCTTGCCGGCCGCTTCGAGCAGACCATCGGCGGCGCGGTCAATCGCGTGGCCGCCGACGCCGCGGACATGCAGGAGGTGATCCAGACGATGGCGCAGACCGCCGGCGACACCAACCAGCGCACCGGCGTCGCCGCCCGCGCCGCCGCCGATACCACCGCCAACGTCCAGACGGTGGCCGCGGCGGCCGAGGAACTGTCGGTCTCGGTCCAGGAGATCGGCCAGCAGGTCGTGCGCTCGCGCCGGATCGCAGCACAGGCCGTGACCGACGCTGGCCGCGCCAACGGCCTGGTCGCGGGCCTGGCGACCTCGGCCCAGAACATCGGCGAGGTGGTGACCCTGATCAACACCATCGCCGCGCAGACCAACCTCCTGGCGCTCAACGCCACCATCGAGGCGGCGCGTGCCGGCGAGGCGGGCAAGGGCTTCGCCGTGGTCGCGGCCGAGGTCAAGAACCTGGCCAGCGCCACGGCGCGCGCGACCGACGAGATCCGGCGCCAGATCGACGAGATCCGCGGCGCCACCGGCGACGCGGTGACCGCCATCGGCACCATCACCGCCACCATCGGCGAGATCGATGGGCTGGCCACGGCGATCGCCGACTCCGTCGAGCAGCAGGGGGCCGCAACCTCTGAGATCGCCCGCAACACGCAAGAGGCGGCGCGCGGCGCCGGCGAAGTCATCGCTACCATCACGGCGCTGCAGGACGCCGCCGCCACCACCGGCACCGCCGCCGAGCTGTCCCTGGCCAAGATCGAGCATCTGGCCGGCCAGGCGGCGCTGCTGCGGCGTGAGTTCCGCAACCTGCTGACGATGGTCCGCGCGGCGTAAGGACCCCCCTCAGCCCTCGGCCACGCGCACCACGAGCTTGCCGAAGTTGCGCCCTTCGAGCAGGCCGATGATGGCGTCAGGTGCGGCCTCCAGCCCATCGGCGATGTCCTCGCGCAGCACCATCCGGCCAGTGTCGACCCAGGCGTCCATGTCGCGGCGAAAGGCGTCGAAGCGGTCGGCATAGTGATCGAGGATGATGAACCCCTGCAGGCGGACGCGCTTCTGCAACACCGTTGCCAGCAGCTGCGGCAGCCGGTTCGGGCCGGGCGCCGCGGCATCGTTGTAATGGGCAATGAACCCGCACACCGGTACGCGCGCGCCTAGGTTTAGCAGCGGCAGAACGGCGTCGAGCACCGCGCCGCCGACGTTCTCGAAATAGACGTCGATGCCATCGGGACAGGCGGCAGCCAGCCGCTCGGCCAGATGGGACCCGCGGCGGTCGAGGCAATCGTCGAACCCCAGGGTTTCGACCGCATGGCGGCATTTGTCGGCGCCCCCGGCGATGCCGACGACGCGCGCGCCGCGGATCTTGGCGATCTGCCCGACTACGGCGCCGACGGCGCCGGTCGCCGCGGCGACGACCACGGTCTCGCCCGGCTGGGGCCGGCCGATGTCGAGCAGGCCGACATAGGCGGTGAAGCCCGGCATGCCGAGCCCGCCCAGCGCCAACGACGGCCGTGCCATATCCGCCAGCGGCATCAGGTCGTGACCGTCCGACAACGCGTAGTCCTGCCAGCCGGCAGCGCCGAGCACCAAGTCGCCGGCGCGGAATTGCGGATGCCGGGATGCGACTACGCGGTTGACCGTGCCGCCCACCATGGGGTCGCCCAGACGCACAGACGGCGCATAGCCCGGCCCGACCTCGTCCATCAGGTTGCGCATGTAGGGATCGAGCGACAGATAAAGCGTGCGCAGCAGCACCTGTCCGTCGCTCGGCACCGGCACGGGCGCCTCGTCGAAGCGGAAGTCCTGGGCGGTGGGCAGGCCGCGAGGGCGGGCAGCCAGGAGGACGCGGCGGTTTACGGTCTCGCTTTGCGGCATGACAGTCTCCAGTACAGGATAATAGTAGACCGGTCGCCTAGCACTGGGCCGTAAGCGAGGGACATCGCATGCCGGCCTGGCTTCAGGCGTCCGGCGCCAAGCCCAGCCACCGCCGCAAATCGGCCATGGCTGTATCCAATGGCGCGCGGTCGCGGGTGATCTTCGCCAGCAGGCCCGCGCCCAGCCAGGTCTGGTAGAGCGTGGCCGCGAGCCTCGAGGGTTCCGTCCCGGCCGGCACCGACCCGTCCGCCTGCCCCGCTTCGAGGCACTGCGCCAGGCGATCGATCACCTGGCCGGTGCCGCGCTTCAGGGCCGCGCGCATGCTGTCGGACAGGTCGCACACCTCGGCGCCCAGCTTGACCACCAGACAGCGGCTCTGGGCATCGTCGCCGGTCTGGGAGTCGAGCCAGTCGCGGAAATAGGCGACCAACCGCCCCGCGGCTGGTCCGGCCGCCCCGAGGAGCGCGTCGGTTCGCGCCAGATAGTCGGCGAAATAGGCCTCGAGCACGGCCTCGCCGAAGGCCTCCTTGGAGCCGAAGTAATGGTAAAATGAGCCTTTCGGCACGCGCGCCGCCGCCAGGATCTCGGCCAGGCCGACCGCGGAGAAGCCCCGGCGCAGCAGCAGCGGCTTGGCCACGTCAAGAATATGCTGGCGGACATCGGCGGCGGTCGCGGTCACGGCAGCAAGGTGACACCGATTAGACCGGTCGTCTAGTCCCCTTGGACCGAGGTCGGAAGCGGTGCCGAGCGCGCCCAGATCGCGATCGCGCGCAGCAGCTGGTCGCGGGCAACCGGCTTGGACAGGTGGTCGTTCATGCCGGCCTCGCGGCAGCGGCGGATCTCGTCGGCCATGGCGTTGGCGGTCAAGGCTATGATCGGCACATCGCGGGCGGGCGCCGGCAAGCCGCGGATCGCCCGGGTGGCGTCGATCCCGTCCATCTCCGGCATTTCAATGTCCATGACGACCACGTCGAAGGCGCCGGACCGGACGGCCTCGACCGCCTCGGCGCCGTTGTCGACGACCGCGGCGTGATGGCCGGCCCCGGTCAGGATCGTCTCCACCAGGACCTGGTTGACCGGGACGTCGTCGACGACCAGCACCCGCGCCGGCTGCAGCACCGGCCGCATCGGCTCGGCGGCGCGCACGACCGGCGCCGGGACTCCGGGCAGGGCGGCCGTGAACCAGAAGACGCTGCCCGAGCCTTCGACGCTCGAGACGCCGATGGCGCCGCCCATGGCCTCGACCAGCCGCTTGCAGATCGCCAGGCCCAGGCCGGTGCCGCCGTAGCGCCGGGTCGTCGTGCGGTCGACCTGGCTGAAGGTCTGGAACAGCCGATCCTGGCGGTCGGGCGCGATGCCGATGCCGGTGTCGCACACCTCGAACCGCAGCATCGGGCCGGGCGCACCGGGCTCGCGCCGGATCGCCAGGCGCACCCCGCCATGGGCCGTGAACTTCACGGCATTGCTCAGAAGGTTGAGGACGACCTGGCGCAGCCGCGTCGGATCGCCTTCGACCCAATCCGGCACATCGGGTGCCACCTCCAGGGCCAGGCGCAGCCCCTTGGCCGCCGCCTCCGAGCGCAGGATCGACACCGCCGCGTCGGCCACGGCGGCTGGACTGATCGGGATCCGCTCGAGTTCCAGCTTGCCGGCCTCGATCTTCGACATGTCCAGGATGTCGTTGATGATCGCCAGGAGCGACGTGCCGGCATCCTGGATCATGGCGGCGCGGCGGCGATGCTCGGGCGCCAGGTCGCCGTCGGCCAGCAGGCTGGCGAAGCCCAGGATGGCGGTCAGCGGGGTCCGGATCTCATGGCTCATGCTGGCCAGGAACTCGGATTTCGCGGCACTGGCGCGCTCGGCCGCGGCCTTGGCGTCGGCCAGCGCCTGCTCGGTCGCCCGCCGCGCCGACACGTCGCGCAAGGTGGCCAGAACCTCCACCGGTGCACCGGTCGCCGGATCCCGGAGCAGCTGCAGATTGGCCTCGACCCAGATCCAGCGGCCGTCGCGATGGCGCAGGCGATGGGTCGCCGAGCCCTTGTCCTGGCCGGCCATCATCCGCTCGAGCAGGGCGGCGCTGGCCGGCAGGTCCTCGGGATGGATCATGTGTGAGGCGATCATCCCGACCAGCGCCTCGGGCTCGTAGCCGACCAGGTCGCGGCTCGCCGGAGAGACGTAGAGGCGCCGCGCCGAACCGTCCATCCGGACGATCATGTCGCGCGAATTCTCGGCCAGGATCCGGTACTGCGCGGCCATCGCCACGGTGGCGCGCTCGGCCGCCCGGCATCGTCCGACCTGGTTCGACAGGCGCCATCCCAAGCCGGCGACAACGGCGATCAGGAGGCCGGTATCGACCGCTCCCTCCCAGGCCGCGCCCAAGCCGTTCCAGTCCAGCCAAATGCGGGCGGCATCCCGGGCGACCACGGCCACGCCGACCAGCGCCGCCAGCCACAGCACCCGCAACCTCCAATGATCCAGCATGGTCCCGCGGCTCCCAGACCGGACATCCCGGGAGCCGGCAGTATCGCCGACGGCTGCTTAACGATATACGTATGTACGCTGGATCAGTCGGTCGCGGCCAGACGGTAGATGCGGGTCGTGCGGACGGTCCGGTCCTCCAGGTCGAGGCTGGTCGGCACGTCATAGTTGCCGATCTCGGCCAGGCCCGCGGTCGGCCGATAGCTGCGCCCGGGATCGGCCAGGAGCACGGCCACGCCCGACGCGGCTGCGGCCCGCGCCCAGGGCAGCACCAGGTCGGCGAGGGGCCGCTCGTAGCACATGTCGCCGATCAGCAGCAGGTCGGCGTCGGCCGGCCGCTCGGTGACCGGCTCGCCGGTGATCGCAACAGACAGCCCGTTGGCGGCGGCGTTGAGCGCGATGGCAGCGCGCGCGAAAGGGTCGATGTCGGCCGCGGTGACCGCAGCGGCCCCGCTGCGCGCCGCCGCCAGCGACGCGAGTCCGCAACCGGCGCCGAAATCGAGCACCCGCCGGCCCCGTGCCAGCTCGGGCCGGTCGAGCAGGAGGCGCGCCAAGGCTTGGCCGCCGGGCCAGGCGAACGCCCAATAGGGCGGCGGCAGCCCGGTCTCGGCCAGGGTCGCCTCGGTCGCCTCCCACAACGGCAGCGCGGCATCGGCCAGGTGCAGGCGCAGCTCGGGCACCAGACTGGCTGCCGCCAGCCGGGTCTGCGCCTGGACGAAGGCGGTGGGATCGACGGTCACCAGCCCAGCAGCCGCGCCGCCACGGGCTCGGCGGCCAGCCCGGCCAGCACCACCCAGCCGACCCGGATGTTGTGCTTGAACCAGCGCAGGCAGTCGGCCGGCCGGTCGAACGCGACGCGGCGGGTCTGATGGGCCAGCATGGCGGCGGCAATGGCGAGGCCCAGCAGGCCCCAGCGGTGGCCGGCGATCCAGGCCCCAGCCATGAGCAGGAGCGTCATGCCGGCATAGAAGCCGGCGATCCAGGCCCGCGAGCGGTCGCCAAGCAGCCGCGCCGTGGACTTCACCCCGATCAGGGCGTCGTCCTCCTTGTCCTGATGGGCGTAGATGGTGTCGTAGCCCAAGGTCCACAGGATGCCCGCGCCATAGACCAGCAGCGGCGCGATGGCCGGCTCGGGCCGCACCGTCGCCCAGCCCATCGGCACACCCCAGTTGAAGGCCAGGCCCAGGAAGAATTGCGGCCACCAGGTGATCCGCTTCATGAACGGATAGGTGGCCACCAGCGCCAGCGACAGCACGCCCAGCGCGATCGCGGCCGGCGGCAGCTGCAGCAGCACGGCCAGGCCCAGAAGCAGCAGCAGCGCCAGGAACGCGAGCGCTTCCACCAGGGTCACGCGGCCGCTCGGCAGCGGCCGGCTGGCGGTGCGCGCGACCCGGCCGTCGAAGTTGCGGTCGGCGATGTCGTTGAGGGTGCAGCCGGCGCCGCGCATGACCAAGGCGCCGATGCCGAACAGCAGATAGAGCCGGAGGTCGACGCTGCCGGCCAGGGCGAGCCCCCACCAGCAGGGCAAGAGCAGCAGCCAAGTCCCGACCGGCCGGTCGAGCCGGGCCAGATGGGCGAAAGCCTGTGGTTTTGCAGGCAGCCGGGCGATCCAGCCGCGCCGGCCGATGTCGCTGGCGTCCGAGGCCGTCATTGCGGGCCTCCGCGGTTCGGCGCCGCCTGGGCGAACACCTCGACCGGCTCGACGACGCCCTTGATCGCATGGGGGCCAAGACATTCCAGCGGCCGGTCGACCGCCCGGGCGAAGTCGCCCGACATCAGCAGCGGCCGGCCCAGGCTCTTGGTCAAGGTCTCGATCCGCGCGGCGCGGTTGACCGGTGGCCCCAGCAGGTTGAACGACAGACGCCGCACCGACCCGACATTGCCATGGATCACCCGGCCGACGTCCAGCCCGATGCCGAACCGGATAGGCGGGCGCTCCGGCGCGGCGGCGTTGTGGTCGGCCGCCGCCGCCATGGCCGCGATCGCACCCTCCAGGGCGGCGCGGCACACCGCATCCCGCGATTGGGCGCCGATCTCGAAAAAGCTGAGGATGGCGTCGCCGACATGCTGGACGACCTCGGCGCCGTGGGCCGTCGCCGCATTCGTCACGATATCGAAATAGTCGTTGAGCAGCCCGAGCACCTGCTCGGTGGGCAGGGATTCGACCAGCGCCGTGAAGTCGCGCAGGTCGGAATACCAGATGACCGCGTCGAGCGTGCCGCCGTCGCCGCGCCGGATCGCGCCCTCCAGCACCTGGCTGCCGGCGCGCGGTCCGACATAGGTGTCGAGCAGGTCGAGCGCGGCCAGCCGCAGCACCCGCACTTCGAAGGTCGCGCCGACCAACCCGACGATCCCGATCAGGTCGGCGACATCGGCGTCCGAAAAGCCGCCGGGCTCAGCCGTCGCGAAGCTGATCGCGGCGCTGCGCCGGCGGTCGACGAAGGGGAAGGGCACGATCAGGTAGTCGGTGGCGCCTTCCGCGGCCAGGCGGTCGAGCAGCGGAAAGCCCGGCGGCCCGTCGTCGAGGCGGCGGCGCATCCAGCTGCCGGTGCGGTCCACCACCGCCAACGGGCTGGTCTCGTACGCCTCCATATCGGCGCCGGCATGAGTCGCGACCGTGGCCCGGACCCGGTCGTCCGCCGCCCGCCATTCCAGCATGTCGCCGCTGATCACCGGATGCAGCAGCTCCAGCAGCAGCGACACCCGCGTCAGCGGCAGGCCCAAGCCGGCCAGCTGGTCGCACAGCGACCGGAACAGGTCGCCGAGATCGCGCCGGTGCGGCGCGTCCGCCGCGATCCACTCGGCCAACCGCGGGGCCCGGCCGGGCGTCACGGGAGCGGGCGTCGGGGGGACAGGCGTCACGGGGCGTCGACGGGCGCCTGGGCCTCGAGCCACGCGGTCAGGGCCTCGATCGCGGTCCGGTCACCATAGACCTTGTGCCGATTGGCGGCGATCTCGGCGCTGAACCGGGCGCGCGCCGTGGCATCGCGGCCGAGGCGGACGGCCGTTTCGACGTAGGCGTCGACAGTGGGGCAGACATGGTGGCCAAGGCCCATGGCGGCCAGGATGGCGGCGCTGTGCCGACCGCGCATCAGCGGGCCAGGCGTGGTGACGATGGGCAGGGCGAACGGGAGCGATTCCAGGGTCGTGTTGCCGCCCGACCAATCCAGGCTGTCCAGGTAGACGTGGCTCATCTGGTTGAGCCCGGCATAGCCGGCAGCGCCGAGCGGATCGAGCATCACCACGTGGCGCGCCGGGTCGAGCCCGGCGGCCGCGAAGGCGGCTGCCAGCCGGTCGCGCACTTGGCCGGCGATCCAGCGGTTGGGCTGCCCGAGAAACAGGAATCGCGCGGTCGGCACCGCCTGGGCGATGCGCACCCACACGGGATCATGCTGGGGCAGATATTTCGACAGATTCTGGCAGCACAGATAGTGGACCGGATCCGGCGGCCCTGGCGGCAGCGCGACCGGCGCCGGCGTCGTCCCGACATCGGCATAGTCGACCGACAGCCCCGGCAGCGTCACCAGGGCCTCGGTATAGTGCGACTGGCCGTCGGGCGGCTCCATGAGCGCGCTTGAGAGCATCACGTCCATGGTCGGCAGGCCCGAGGTCGTCGGATGTCCCCAGCTCATCGCCTGGACGGGCGCCAGGCGCAGGCAGGCCAGCCGCAGCACCGTCGGATCCATGCCCAGCTCGGGGAAGATCAGTACATGGGGCGCATCGGCCAGGATCGCCTCCGCCATCGCCTCGAAAGGCAGCGGCGCCTGGACGAACCGGCGGCAGGCGGCGCGGACGATCTGCACGGCGGCGTCGACGACGGTGCCGGCGTGGTAGCCATAGACCTCGACCCGGCTTGGATCGACCGCGGTCATCCAGCCCTGGAACAGCTTCGAGATCGAATGCCGGCGGAAGTAGCCGGAGACGAAGCCGACGCGGACAGGCTCGCCCGGCCGCCGCGGCGGCAGCCGGCGCGGGCGGCTCCAGTCCGGGTAGCGCTCGGCCATAAGGCCGCTGATGAAGCGGCCATAGGCCGCCTGCAGGTCGCGATTGGCCGCGCCCTGGTAAGGCAGATGGAACGGCTGGCTGCAGCCGACGGCGTCGGCGGCGGCCGCGCGGGCCGCCGGGTCGGCGGCGGCGACATGGCGGATCAGGCCGTCGAGCGCCGCGGCGTAGGCGGCGCGGCGCGCCGCCAGGGCCTCGGCCCGGTCGTACACGATCGGCAGCTCGGCCATGCAGCGGGCAAACCGCGCTTCGATCAGATCGGGATCGATGCCGAGTGCGCGCTCGAAGCTGGCCCGCGCCGCTTCATCCTCGCCGCGGTCGCGCTGCGCATGCCCGAGGTTGAGCCAGGCCGCAGCCCGCTCCGGCGCGGCGGCGAGGGCGGCTTGGTAGCCGGCCACGGCGTCGTCGAGCCGTCCCGCCTCGCGGTCGAGATTAGCCAGGTTCATCCGGATATCGGGATCGCTGGGCGCCAGCGCCGCCGCGCGCGCGATGCTCGCCTCCGCCTCGCGGCCGCGGCCCAGGCGATGCAGGGCCAGGCCACGGTTGGCCAGGACCGGCGGGTGGTCCGGATGCTCGGCCAGCAGCGCGTCATACCCGGCGAGCGCCGCTGCGAAGTCCCCCGTGGCCAATTGGACATCGGCAAGCCCTTGTCGAGCGTCGACGTGCGCCGGATCGACCTCCAGGACCTTGCGATAGATCAGGGCGGCATCGCCCAGGCGGGCAGCCGCATGGTGCAGTTGCGCAACGCGCAGCAGGCCTTCCGCTACCGACATGCCGCGCGCGACCGAAAAGCGCTTGGAAAGCCGCCCCGACCGGTTTTTTCTAGCAGCACACGGGCGAGGTGGGCGATGCAGCAGGACATGGTCATAGGGGCAGGCTTCTACCAGGATTTCTTCGAGTCGTCGCTGGCCCGGCTGCGCGGCGAAGCGGCCTACCGCACCTTCGTCGAGGTCGAGCGCGACGCCGGCCGCTTCCCCCACGCCGTATGGCATTCACCGGACGGGCCGCGCGACATCGTCATCTGGTGCTCCAACGACTATCTGGGCATGGGCCAGCACCCCGATGTGCGCGCCGCCATGGTCGAGGCGATCGGGCGGGTCGGCTGCGGCGCCGGCGGCACCCGCAATATCTCCGGCAACACCCACGAACATGTGAAGCTGGAGCGCACCCTGGCCGAGCTGCATCGCCGCGAGGCGGCGCTGGTCTTCACCTCGGGCTACGTCGCCAACGAGACCACGCTCGGCACGCTGGCTTCGCGGCTGCCGGGCTGCATCGTGTTCTCGGACGAGAAGAACCACGCCTCGATGATCCACGGTATCCGCAACAGCCGGGCCGACAAGGTGATCTTCCGCCACAACGACCTGGACGACCTGGCGGCCAAGCTGGCCGCCGCGGCCCCCGGCCGGCCGAAGCTGGTGGCGTTCGAGAGCGTCTATTCCATGGACGGCGACATCGGCGATATCGCCGGCATCTGCGATGTCGCCGACCGCTACGGCGCCATCACCTATCTGGACGAGGTGCACGCGGTCGGCCTCTATGGCGAGCGCGGCGCCGGCGTCGCCGAGGAGCTGGGCGTGGCCCATCGGCCGACCGTGATCCAGGGCACGCTGGGCAAGGCCTTCGGCCTGGCCGGCGGCTATATCGCCGCCAGCGCGGCGCTGGTCGACTTCGTGCGCAGCTTCGCGCCCGGCTTCATCTTCACGACCTCGATCCCGCCGGCGGTGGCGGCCGGCGCCGAGGCCAGCGTCCGCCACTTGATGACGTCGGGCGCCGAGCGCGCGCGGCACCGCGCCCGGGTCGCCGCAGTCAAGGCCAAACTGGCCGCGGTCGGCATCCCGGTGCTGGCCAATCCCAGCCACATCGTGCCGGTGATGGTCGGCAACGCCGAATGCGCCCGCCAAGCCAGCCTGCATCTGCTGGACCGCCACGGCATCTACGTCCAGGCGATCAACCACCCGACCGTGGCGCGCGGAACCGAGCGGCTGCGCATCACGCCCACGCCGTTCCATGACGAAGCCTTGATCGACCGGCTGGTCGACGCGCTGTCGGACGTGTGGGCGCACGCCCACTTGGCGCGCACGCCGATCGACTGAGCGGCCCTCAGATCCGTTCGGACAGCCAGATCGCCAGGCGCGAGGCCCCCTTCACCGCCGCGGCCAGCACCGGATAGCCGGGCAGGTCGCGGCCGCCGGCCTCGACGGCCTGGTCGCGATGATGGACCTCGTCCTGCCGGAATTCCTCCAGCCGCGCGCTCAGCGCCGGCTCGTCCTGGGACAGGGCCTCGGCCTGACGCCGGTAATGGCCGTCGATCACTTCCTCGACCGCGATCGTGCAGGCCATGGCGCCGCGCTCGCCGAGCAGCGCGCTGGCCGCGCCCAGGGCGAAGCCGGCGGCATGCCACAGCGGCATCAGCGCCGTCGGCCTGACGCGGCGGCGCACCACCAGCTCCTCCAATGCCGCCAGATGGCGCTGCTCCTGGTCGGCCATGGCCCGGATCGCCTGACGGCCCGGGCTGCGGCGGCGCAGCACCGCCAGCTGCCCGGCATAGATGCGGGCGGCGCCATATTCGCCGGCATGGTCGACGCGCAGGACCCGCTCGACCTGGGCCCGCGGCTCGAGGTCGCCGGGCAGCCGGCCGCTCATCGGCCGAACCGGCTGCGCGCCGCGACCAGCGTCGCGACCGCCAGCGCCAGCGAAAACGCGAAGTTGAAGCCGGCCATGGTGATGCCCGCCAGCGCCCATTGCGGCTGATCGCAGCGCACCACCGGGGTCGCCGCCAGCTGCTGGCGCAGCGCTTCCAGGCTGTTGGGCGTGACCACGCCGCCGCCGCAGGCCGTCGGCGCGTCCCACCAGCTCTGCTCGACCCCGACATGGTAGCCGGCGATGCCGGCGCCGACCAGGAACGCCAGGCCGGCCAGCCCGACCAGGAGCCGCCGCGGACGGCCGCCGATGGCCACGCCGACCGCTCCCAGCAGAATGGCGATGACATAGGGCCAGCGCTGGGCCAGGCACAGCTCGCAAGGCCGCAGCCCACCCCAGAACTGGGCCAGCAGCGCGACCGCCAGGGTCGCGGCGCTGACCAGGAGGATCGCCGCGGGCGCCACCGGCGACAGCGGCGGCATCGAATGCGCCGAGGATCTCATCAAGTCTGTCCTATAGCGCTGCTTTCGGGGCCGTGCCAGGGCTTGCCGACCAGGACCCCGTGCGACGGGTTGACCGCAGCCGGGCGGTCGCTATCCTGCGCACGCGATCCCGGGCGAGAGTGGCGGAATCGGTAGACGCACTCGACTCAAAATCGAGCGCCGCAAGGCTTGGGGGTTCGAGTCCCCCCTCTCGCACCAGTCCAATTCGATCGTCGCCTATCGCTCATGCGATGGCGCCGAGGCCATTCTTGGCGACCAGGGTCAGGAGTTTGAGCGAGGCGCCCTGCGGGTGCTTCTCCCCGCGCTCCCATTGGCTGATCAGGCCGGTGGTCACGTTGAGATAGCGGGCGAACACGGCCTGACTGGCGCCCTCGCGCATTCGCAGGGCCTTGATCTCCTCGGGCTTCAGGGGATGCACGGGTGTCAGGCACAGCTCATCGAACGCACGCATGGTCCGCTTGTCCATCACGCCGGCGCCATGAAGGTCCTCGGCGGTTTCGTGTACTGCGGCCAGCATGGCGGTGCGGTACTGTTTCTTGTTTCTGTCACTCATCGCATGTCACCTCGCTCAGAGCGCCCGCGGCCAACGCCGTTTCAATCGCCTTGCCGTCGTACCCGAGCATCTCTGTGGCAAGCATCCGCATAGCAGCCAACTCGTCATCGTCGATGTTGTCCCGCTCGTTCTTGGCAAAGCCGTATACGAAGAACGCTCGATCGCCAGTCTTGAACAGGATCACCACCCGAAAGCCGCCCGATTTACCCTGGCCGCGTCGGGCGATCCGTTGCTTGATCACCCCGCCGCCGAGGTCGGCGTCGACCAAGCCGCGCTCCGCTGCATCAATGGCCTGGCACAGTGCCTCGTCGTCGAGGTCCGCCTTGCGGGCAAAGCGCGAGAAAGCCTTATTTTTGAATATCCTCACCGGCCCTCGTCACGCGTCCCCCAGCTCTTTTAGCCCGCTAAATATAGCACAGAGTACTATAATTTGCAAAGATCATGTGGGAGCCCGGTAGCACGCCGCAGGGCGCATCATCCGGCCGCTGCGGTCTACCGAGGAACCCTATCGGGGGATCGACGTCCTGATATGTCGGGCGCGGCGATCGCCATAGTCCAATCGCCCGCTGGATCGTCACTCGTTTCGGGTGTATTACGGAATTATGACACGCCTCCCGGGCGTCCGACTCCAGTCGGCCGCCCTGCCTTATCGGACCGATCCTGACGGACGCGTGCGCGTGCTGCTGGTGTCGAGCGCCCATGCCAAGAAATGGACCATCCCCAAGGGTGCGGCGGAACCGGCGCTGTCGCTCGCCGAGAACGCCGCCAAGGAGGCCTTCGAGGAAGCCGGCGTGATCGGCGACGTCGCGGCCAAGTCGGCCGGCATGTACCGCGCGATCAAGCGAACCGGCATGGGCGAGGCGGTCATCGAGGTCTGGGTGTTTCCGCTGCGGGTGCGGGACTGTCTGGACGAGTGGCCCGAGCAGCGGATGCGCCGGCTGAAATGGGCGCCCTGCGCCGAGGCGGCACGCCTGCTGCGCGAACCGTTCCTTCGCAAGCTCTGCCTGGATTTGGCCGATCCGGCTGTGGATAAGTCTATATCTGTGGCCGAATCGGGCGCAGACCGGCACAAAAAAGGCCATAAACGAGCCAAATCGGCGGTATGACGGCCGCTTGGGACCAATTCGGCGTCAAAATCCCACTCTTCTATCACAGCAGCTTGAGCGCACCGGTCAGCGAGCGCACCCAGCGTGCCGGCCCGGCCAGGCCGAAGCCGTCGATCGCCTCGTCGGCCAGGTCGCGCGCCGGCAGCGCCGCCTGATAGTCGGCGAAGCGGTGGATCGACCGCGCGAAGGCCGGGAACGGCACGACCACGCCGCCGTCGGGCGGCGGCAGCGCCCGCAGCAGGACGGCGCGGACCTCGGGCGCCGCCGCCTGCAGCACCGGGACCGGGCGGTCGGCCGTGCCGGCCGCGGCGCGGCCGCGGCCATCGGCGACGGCATCCCCGCCCAAACCGGGCGCCGCCACGCCCAGCCCGACCGCGATCACGGCCACCGTGTTGGCCAGCAGCCCCGGCGCCAGCGCCGGATCGACGATGATCGCCACCCGCCAGTCGTCCTTGCCGTTCATGACCGCCCTCCCCTATGCGAACCGCCCCGATGCTAGGGCGCCGCCCGTGGCAAAGGTGGCCATTCCGCTGGCCTGAAAGGGCTCTTGTCGGTAGCTTCTACCGTCAAGCCCCGTGACCGGATGGAAATTATGCCCGAGGTGTCGTTGGACGCGGCAGACCTGCGCATCCTTCGCCTGCTTCAGGCCGACGGCCGGCTGACCAACCAGGAGCTGGCCGAGCGGGCCGGTCTGTCGACCTCGGCCTGCTGGCGGCGAGTCAAGCGGCTGGAGGACGAGGGCGTGATCCGGGGCTACCGCGCCGACCTCGACCGCCGCAAGGTCGGCGTCGGCGTCATGGCCTTCATCCGTATCCAGATCGACGATCACGGCGAGGCCGAGGCCCAGCGCTTCGTCGCCGCGGTCGGGCGGCTTGACGCGGTGGTCGCCTGTTGGGCGGTGACCGGCGAGGCCGATTTCCTGCTACAGGTGGCCGCGCCCGATCTCGACGCCTTCGGCGAGTTCGTCATGACCGTGATCGGCCGGCTGCCCGGCATCAAGGCGATGCATTCGTCGCTGGCCTTGAAGGAGATCAAGGCGCCGACCGCCCTGCCGCTCGGATGATCGGCGGAACCGCCGGCGCGCCTTCACAGTTTCCCGGACAGGATTGTCCATGGCCGCCAATCGCAAACTCGCCCCCAACAAACTCGCCCCTTACCGGGCCAAGCGCGACTTCGCCCTGACCGCCGAGCCCAGCGGCGAAGGACCGGTCGCGCCCGCGGCACGCCGCCGCTTCGTGATCCAGAAGCATGCCGCGACCCGGCTGCATTACGACCTGCGGCTGGAGCTGGACGGCGTGTTCAAGTCGTGGGCCGTGACGCGCGGCCCGTCGCTCGACCCGCATGACAAGCGGCTGGCGGTCGAGGTCGAGGACCATCCGCTCGACTATGGCGACTTCGAGGGCACCATCCCCAAGGGCCAATATGGCGGCGGCACGGTCATGCTGTGGGACCGCGGCACCTGGGCGCCGGACAACGGCGATCCCGCCCGGGCCCTCGGCGACGGCGAACTGAAATTCCGCCTGGCGGGCGACAAGCTCGCGGGCGGCTGGGTCCTGGTCCGGCTGAAGACCGACCGCACCGGTGGCAAGCGCACCAACTGGCTCTTGATCAAGCATCGCGACGAAGCGGCGCGCGACGGCGACGGCGACGCGATCCTCGCCGCCGACCGCTCGGTCGCCTCGGGCCGGACCATGGCCGAGATCGCCGCCGGCACCGGCCCGGCGCCCACGCCGTTCATGCGGTCCGACGACCCGCCCGCCCGCGCCGATGCGGTGTGGCGGTCGAACCGCGCCGCCGCGCCGATCCCGGACTTCGTGCCGCCGCAACTGGCCCAGCTGGTGCCGCGGCCGCCCCCAGGCGGCGGTTGGATCCACGAGATCAAGTTCGACGGCTACCGCGTGCAGCTGCGGATCGAGGGCGGCCGCGCCACGCTCAAGACCCGCCGCGGCCTGGACTGGACCAAGCGCTTCCCCGGCATCGCCGCCGCCGGTGCCGCGCTGCCCGACGCCCTGATCGACGGCGAAGTGGTGGCCTTGGACGACCGCGGCGCCCCCGACTTCGGCGCGCTGCAGGCGGCACTCTCCGATGGGCGCACCGAGGGGCTGGTGCTGTTCGCCTTCGACCTGTTGGCCGACGGCGAGGGCGATTGGCGCGATCGACCGCTGGTCGAGCGCAAGGCGCGGCTGCAGGCGCTGCTGACGGCGCGCCCCGACGCCGAGCGCTCGCCCATCCGCTATGCCGAGCATTTCGAGACCGGTGGCGACGCCGTGCTGCGCTCGGCCTGCCGGATGGCGCTGGAGGGCATCGTGTCCAAGCGCGCCGACGCGCCGTACCGCTCCGGCCGCAACGGCAGCTGGGTCAAGGCCAAGTGCCGCGGCGGCCAGGAGGTCGTGATCGGCGGCTGGACGTCCGAGGACGACCGCTTCCGCTCGCTGATGGTCGGGGTCCATCGCGACGGCCGGCTGGTCTATGTCGGCGGCGTCGGCACCGGCTTCGGCAAGGAGACGGTCGAGCGGCTGCTGCCGCGACTCCAGGCCCTGGAGACCGACCGCTCGCCCTTCACCGGACCCGGCGCACCCCGCGATTCGCGCGGGCGCCACTGGGTCCGGCCCGAGCTGGTGGCCGAGATCGAGTTCGCCGGCTGGACCGCCAGCGGCAATGTCCGCCAAGCCGCGTTCAAGGGCCTGCGCGAGGACAAGCCGGCCGACGAGATCCGGCCGGAAGACCCGGTGCCGGCGGGCCGGCGCGCTGCCGACGCCGTCGTTCTGGGCGTGCCGGTATCCAAGCCGGACAAGGCCCTGTGGCCGGACGGCGGCGACGGCCGGCCGGTGACCAAGCTCGACCTCGCGCGCTATCTCGAGGCGGTCGGCCCTTGGCTGATCGGCCATATCCGCGGCCGGCCCTGCTCGATCGTGCGCGCGCCCGATGGCATCGACGGCGAGCATTTCTTCCAGCGCCACGCCATGGCCGGGCAGTCGAGCCTGCTGTCGCTGGCCACCGTGTCGGGCGACCGCAAGCCCTACCTGCAGATCGACCGCGTCGAAGGCCTGATCGCGGTGGCGCAGGTGGCCGGCCTGGAGCTGCATCCGTGGAACTGCCGGCCCGACCACCCGGACCAGCCGGGCCGCCTGGTGTTCGACCTCGATCCCGGGCCCGATGTCGATTTCGGCCTGGTGATCGAGGGCGCCCACGAGATCCGCGACCGCCTGGCGGCGCTTGATCTGACCGGCTTCTGCAAGACCACCGGCGGCAAGGGCCTGCATGTGGTGGTGCCGCTGGCGGTCCGAGGGGCCGCGCCGGACTGGTCCGAGGCCAAGGCCTTCGCCCGCGAGCTGTGCCGGCGCCTGGCCGCCGACCGCCCCGACCGTTACCTGACGACCATGACCAAGAAAGCGCGCGGCGGCCGGATCTTCCTCGACTATCTGCGCAACGACCGGATGGCGACCGCGGTGGCGCCGCTGTCGCCGCGCGCCCGGCCCGGCGCCACCGTGTCGATGCCGCTGGACTGGGACGCCGTGCGCCCTGGCCTCGACCCCCGTCGCTTCACCCTGC
This sequence comes from uncultured Comamonadaceae bacterium, assembly GCA_964511405.1. GTDB lineage: Bacteria > Pseudomonadota > Alphaproteobacteria > Elsterales > Elsteraceae > CAZEFK01. The sequence continues at coordinate 31,637 of CAZEFK010000040.1, forward strand.
GCACGGCGCCGGGGCTGCTGGCCGAAAGCAAGGCGTGGGACGGCTATGATGCGGCGGCGCGAGGGCTGGGGCCGGCGATCCGCAAGCTGGGTGGGGCGAAGGCCGCCTGAGGTGTAGTCTCGGCATATGCCCGAGACTTGCAACTGCCTGGCCCTGCGCCAGGCCTCCCGCCGCGTCACCCAGCTCTACGATCAGGCCATGGCGGCGATCGGGCTCAGGGTCACCCAGTTCTCGATCCTGGCCAAGCTCCACCAGGCCGGCCCGGCCACGATCCACGAGCTGGCCCGCCTGATGGTCATGGACCGCTCGACCCTGGGCCATAACCTGCGACCCCTGGAGAAGCAGGGGCTGGTCGCGCTGGCGGTGGCCCTCGACCGCCGACGGCGGGCGATCACCCTGACCGAGGCCGGCGCCGAGCGCCTGGCCCAGGGCTGGCGGGCCTGGCGCGAGGCCCAGCGCCGCTTCGAGGCGGACCTGGGGCCGGAGCGCGCCCAGGCCCTGCGGGCGCTGCTGGCCGAGGTGGCGGCCCTGCCCTTCGACGCGCCGGCCCCCACGCCTTGACGGCCGTCAATCCCTGATGTAACTGTCCAGTTACAAGGGAGGACGCATGCTGAACCGTCGCGAATCCAAGCGACAGCCGGAGCTCACGCGCTCCGCGATCCTGGCGGCTGCGGTTGCGGAATTCGCCGAGAAGGGCCTGGGCGGCGCCCGGGTCGACGCCATCGCCGAGCGCGCCGGCGCCAACAAGCGCATGCTCTACCATTATTTCGGCAACAAGGAAGAGCTGTACCTGGCGGCGCTGGAGAGCGTCTACGAGAGCATCCGTGCCCACGAAAAGGCGCTGGACTTGGAGGCGTTACCGCCGCGCGAAGCCATGCAGAGGCTGGTCGAGTTCACGTGGGACTATTTCATCGCCCACCCGGAATTCATCCCGATGCTGAACACCGAGAACCTGCACAGGGCCCGGTACCTGGCGAAGTCTGATTCCATCCGGGCCATGCATTTCCCGCTGGTCAGCATGATCGCCCGCATCACCGAGCGCGGCGCCGCAGAGGGCACCATGCGCGCCGGCCTGGACCCGGCGCAGATCTACATTTCGATCGCCGCCCTCGGTTACTTCTACCTGTCCAACATCCACACGCTGTCGACCATCTTCGGCCGCGACCTGGCCGCCCCGGCGGCGCGCGCCGAGCGCCGCGCCCACACGGTGGACGTGATCCTGCGCTTCCTGCGGCCCGACTGAGACGCAAACGAGGACTTGCCATGCAGACCCGACGACTTGGCCTGATCATGCACGGCGTGACCGGGCGGATGGGCACCAACCAGCACCTGGTGCGCTCGATCGCCGCGATCCGCCGCGACGGCGGAGTGGCGCTGAAGGACGGCAGCCGGGTCATGCCCGACCCGATCCTGGTCGGCCGCAACCCCGACAAGCTGGCGGCGCTGGCCCAGGCCAACGGCGTCGAGCGCTGGACCACCGACCTCGACCAGGCGCTGGCGAACAAGGACGACACGCTGTTCTTCGACGCGGCGTCGACCCAGCTGCGGGCCCAACTGCTGACCCGCGCCATCGCCGCCGGCAAGGAC
>CAZEFK010000040.1:33233-40034 GCA_964511405.1 uncultured Comamonadaceae bacterium
GCGGTCTACCGCGCCGCCAAGGCGGCGGGCATCCGCCACGGCGTGGTCCAGGACAAGCTGTTCCTGCCGGGCCTGCTGAAACTCAAGATGCTGCGCGATTCGGGCTTCTTCGGCCGCATGCTGTCGGTGCGCGGCGAGTTCGGCTACTGGGTGTTCGAGGGCGACTGGCAGCCGGCCCAGCGCCCGTCCTGGAACTACAAGGCGGCCGAGGGCGGCGGCATCATCCTGGACATGCTGTGCCACTGGCGCTACGTGCTCGACAACCTGTTCGGCGCCGTGCAGTCGGTCAGCTGCCTGGGCGCCACCCACATCCCCGAGCGCGTCGACGAGGCCGGCCGGCGCTACCAGGCCGACGCCGACGATGCCGCCTACGCCACCTTCCAGCTGGCCGGCGGCGTGATCGCCCAGGTCAACAGCTCCTGGTGCACCCGCGTGCGCCGCGACGACCTGGTCACCTTCCACGTCGACGGCACCCATGGCTCGGCCGTGGCCGGCCTGACCGAATGCCTGGCCCAGCCCCGGGTCGCCACGCCACGGCCGGTATGGAACCCCGATATCCCGCGCAGCATCGACTATTTCGCGGGGTGGCAGCCGGTGCCCGACAACCAGCCCGCGATCAACGGTTTCCGCGCCCAGTGGGAGCTGTTCATCCGCCACCTGTTCGGCGAGGGCGACTTCCCCTGGAATCTGCGCGAGGGGGCCAAGGGCGTGCAGCTGGCCGAGGCCGGCCTCTCGAGCTGGCGCGAGCGCCGCTGGGTCGACCTGCCCGAGCTCGAGGGGTGACCATGGCCACCATCGCCCTGCCCACCGCCGACCGCCGGCTGGAACCGTTCACCCTGGGCCCGCCCGGCCGCTTCACGGCGCCGGCACAGCCGGCCTTCACCCGCGTCGCCTTCTCGGCCGCCCATGTCGTCGCCGATCCGCTGACCGAATCAGATCCGTGGCTGGATGCGCCGATCGATTGGGACGCCACGATCGGCTACCGGCGCCACCTGTGGGCGCTGGGCCTGGGCGTCGCCGAGGCCATGGACACCGCCCAGCGCGGCATGGGGCTCGATTGGCCGACCTCGCTGGAGCTGATCCGGCGCAGCGTCGAGGCCGCCCGCGACATCCCGGGCGCGCTGGTGTTCTCCGGCGCCGGCACGGATCATTTGGCGCCGAACCCGGTCCCGACGCTGGACCAGGTGATCGCCGCCTATGAGAGCCAGATCGAGGCGATCGAGCGCCTGGGCGGGCGCATCATCCTGATGGCGAGCCGCGCGTTGGCCGCCGCCGCCAAGGGCCCGGAGGACTACGCCCGGGTCTATGACCGGGTGCTGGGCCAGGTGGCGCAGCCGGTGATCATCCACTGGCTGGGCGACATGTTCGACCCGGCGCTGGCCGGCTATTGGGGACATGCCGACCTTACCCGCGCCGCCGACGTCGCCGTCGACGTGATCGGGCGCAACGCCGCCAAGGTCGACGGCGTGAAGATCTCGCTGCTCGACAAGGACCGCGAGATCGCCATGCGCCGCCGGCTGCCGGCCGGGGTGCGCATGTACACCGGCGACGACTTCAACTATGCCGAGCTGATCGCCGGCGACGACCAGGGCTACAGCGACGCGCTGCTGGGCATCTTCGACGCCATCGCGCCGGCCGCCTCGGCGGCGCTTGATGCGCTGGCCAAGGGCGACCAGCAACGCTTCCATGCCATCCTGGCGCCGACGGTGCCGCTGTCGCGCCACATCTTCCGGGCGCCCACCCGCTTCTACAAGACCGGCGTGGTGTTCATGGCCTACCTCAACGGCCACCAGCCGCATTTCCATATGGTCGGCGGCCAGCAGAGCGCGCGGTCGCTGCTGCATCTAGCCGAGCTGTTCCGCCTGGCCGACCGTGCCGGGCTGCTGGCCGATCCCGAGCTGGCGGTGCGCCGGATGCGCGCCGTGCTGGCCACGGCGGGGCTCGCCGACTGATGCGGCAGCTTGGCCCCGATGCTCGGCATCTCTCGATCAACACGGCGACCCTCAACGCCCTGTCCCTGCCCGCGGCCGTCGAGGCCATCGCCGGCGCCGGGATCCCGGCGCTGGCGCCGTGGCGCCATAAGGTCCACGAGCACGGACTGGCGCCCACCGCCCGGCTGATCCGCGATGCCGGCCTCAAGGTCTCGGGCCTGTGCCGCGGCGGCATGTTCCCGGCCGCCGACGCCGCCGGCCGGCGGGCCGCGATCGAGGACAACCGCCGCGCCATCGCCGAGGCGGCAGCGCTCGAGGCCGCCTGCCTGGTGCTGGTGACCGGTGGGCTGCCGGCGGGTTCGCGCGACCTGCCCGGTGCCCGCGCCCAGGTGCGCGACGCCCTGGCCGAGCTGCTGCCCGAGGCGCGCGACGCCCGGGTGCCGCTGGCGATCGAGCCCCTGCACCCGATGTATGCCGCCGACCGCGCGGTCATCAACACCATGGCCCAGGCGCTTGACCTGTGCGACGCGCTCGGACCGGGCATCGGCATCGCGGTCGACGTCTACCATGTCTGGTGGGATCCCGACCTCGAGCGCCAGATCGAACGCTGCGGCCGGGACCGGCTGCTGGCCTTCCACATCTGCGACTGGCTGGTGCCGACCCGCGATCTGCTCTTGGACCGCGGCATGATGGGCGACGGCGTCATCGACATCCCCCGCCTGCGCGGCCTGGTCGAGGCCCAGGGTTTCTCCGGCTTCTGCGAGGTCGAGATCTTCTCCGAGGCCAACTGGTGGAAGCGTCCCGCCGCCGAGGTGCTGGCGACCTGCCGGGAGCGCTACGCGACGGTGTGCTGAAGGCGCGTCGGCCGGATCGACACCCTCGCCATCCCAGCGGTACCCTGCTGCCAATCACAACGGAGGCAGGCATGGCTTTCTGGGTTCGGCGCGTCCTCGCAATCGGATTGATGGCGCTGGCGGTCCTGGCCGCGGGCGAACGCAACAGTGTGGCGCAGACCCTGACGATCGGGGAGGGCGGCGCGATCACCTCGCTCGACCCGCATTTCCTCAATGCCGCGCCGAACAACGCGCTGGCCATGCATCTGTTCGATTCGCTGGTGGCGCTGGATGCCCAGGCGCACCTCAAGCCCGGTCTGGCCGTGTCGTGGAAGGCGCTGTCGGACACCGAGTGGGAGTTCAAGCTGCGACCCGGGGTCAAGTGGCATGACGGCCAGCCGTTCACCGCCGACGACGTCGCCTTCACGATCCAGCGGGTGCCGAACGTTCCCAACAGCCCGACCAACTTCGCGGCCTCCGTCCGGGCGATCGCGGCGGTCGAGGTGGTCGATCCGCTGACGGTCCGTTTCCGCACCGCGCAGCCCTACCCGCTGCTGCCGACCGACCTTGCCGCCATCTCGATCGTCTCCCGGCATGTGGGCCAGAACGCCACCACCGAGGACTACAACACCGGCAAGGCCACGGTCGGCACCGGCCCCTACAAGCTGGTCTCCTACGTCCCGGGCAACCGGATCGAGCTGGCCCGCAATGACGACTACTGGGGCGGGCCGCAGCCCTGGGCCAAGGTCAGCTACCGGGTCATCACCGATGCCGCGTCCCGGGTCGCCGCACTGCTGGCCGGCGACGTCGACGTCATCGATCAGGTGCCGACCGCCGACAAGGCGAAGCTGAAGACCACCCCGAACATCAAGCTGGCCGAGATCCAAAGCCTGCGCATGATGTTCGTGGTGCCCGACCGCTCGCACACCGCCAATCCGGTGTTCGTCGCCGACGCCGCGGGCAAGCCGCTGGCGCAGAATCCTTTCAACGACCTGCGCGTGCGTCAGGCGCTGAGCCTGGCGATCAACCGCGACGCCCTGGTCAGCCGGATCTGGGAAGGCAGCGCCAGCGCGACCATGCAGTGGCTGCCGCCGGGCACCTTCGGCTACATCGACGACCTGAAGCCGCCCGCACCCGATATCAAGAAAGCCAAGGCGCTGCTCGCCGAGGCCGGCTTTCCGCAGGGCTTCCGCCTGACCCTGCATTCGCCCAACGACCGCTATCCCAACGACTCGCGCACGGCCCAGGCGGTCGCCCAGATGTGGAACCGCATCGGCGTGCAGACCGAGGTCGAGGCCCTTCCGTTCAGCACCTTCATCAGCCGCGGCAGCCATCAGGAGTTCGGCATGTACCTGATCGCCTGGGGCAGCACCACGGCCGAGGCTTCGTACGCGCTGGCCAACCTGGTCGCCACCGCCAACCCGAAGGCGCGCCTGGGCGCCGCCAATTTCGGCCGCTACACCAACCCCGAGCTGGATGCGTTGCTGGCGAAGGCGCAGGCGACCATCGATGACGACGCCAGGCGTGCGCTGCTGCAGCAGGCGGTCAAGCTGGCGATCGACGATGTCGCGGTCATCCCGCTGCTGCAGCTCACCAACTGCTGGGCCTCGCGCCCGGGCTTCACCGCCAATCCGCGCATGGACGAGCGCACCCTGGCCATGGAAGTCCGCAAGGAATAGCCCTGGGAATAGCCCCGGCTTCGCATAAGCCAGGCTATGGCGACGGCCGAATTAACGTCGTTTGTGGCAGCGCAGCATCGCGCCCACGTTCATGGCGGAATTCCTTGGAGGTCCGCCATGATGAACGTGTCGCACACGATCGCTGCCCCCGGCCGATGGCGCCGGCCGCGCCTGGCCGTCCTGGCCGGGCTGTGGGTGGCCCGGATCCGGCAGCGCCGCAGCCTGGCCGAGCTGGACGACCGCCTGCGCCGCGACATCGGCCTGTCGGCCGCCGATGTCGCGAGCGAGGCCGCCAAGCCGTTCTGGCGCGGCTGACCGCTTACCCCAGCCGCGTCATCTCCGCACCCTCCAGCGCGTAGAGCGCGAAGCGGAAATCGCGGATGAACACGATGCGGCCGTCCTGCCACTCCACCAGCATGAAGTACCAGGGCGGCCCATCCGGGTCGTTGGGATCGAGCACCAGGATCGCCGGCCGCCCTTCGACCAGGCCGGGAACCAGCAGCCAGTCGCGGCCCTGGTCGTAGCGGGTGAAATATTCCGCGACCCCGGGGCCCTTGCGCTGGGTCCGGTTGACCAGATCAAGCCGGACGTCGTCGGCCAGCATCGCGCGGATGGCATCGAAGTCGCGGGCGTTGAAGCGCTCGACATAGTGGTTCAACCGCGCCCGCTCGGCTTCGGCCAGCCGCGGCGGCTCCGCATCCTCGGGCTCGGCCGCCAGCTCGCGCAGCCGGATGCGGCCGCGCTGGAGGGCCGATTTCACCGCCGGCACCGTGGTTCCGGTGACGCCGGCCACCTCCTCCACCGAATGGCCCAGCACGTCCTTCAGGATCACGGTGCTGCGCTGGGCCACCGGCAGCCGCATGAAGGTGCGCAGGCCGGCGGCCGCCGCCGCCCGGTCCTGCGCCACATCGACCGGGTCGGCGACCATATCAAGCTCCTCGTCGGCATGCCGGGCACTCTGCCGCGCCCGGCGGCGCAGGAAATCCAGCGCCGCGTTGTGGGCGATGCGGAACAGCCAGCCGTCCGGGTTGTCCGGCGGGCCGCTCTTGGGCAGGGCTTCCAGCGCCTTGACCAGTGCCTCCTGGACCACGTCCTCGCCGTCGATGACCGAGCCGGTCATGCGCGCGCAGTAGCGGTGGAGCCGCGGCCGCAGCTCCGCTACCACCCGGTCGAACGGCGTGTCCATCCTAGGCTCCGGCACCGGTCCCTCCTTTGGCCGCCATCATGCCAGCCGGAACCACCGCGGTGCGAGGCCGGCCAGGCAGCCACAGGCCGGCCGCGGCGCCACCCAGCGACAGGACGGCCGCCACCGCCATCGCGCCCCGGAACCCGGCGCAGAACGCCGCCGGATCGGACCGGCTGCCGAGTGCCGCGAACGCCGCGACGGTCAGGGCGACGCCGAACGTGGCACCCAGCTGCCGGATCATGCCGAGCACGCCCGACGCCTTGCCGATCTCGGCGGGCTGCACCGCGCCCACCACCGCCTTCTGCACCGTCGGGATCGATAGGGCGAAGCCGGCGCCCATCATGATCATGGGCAGGACGGTCTCGCCATAGCCGACGTCGGGGCGGGCCACCAGCGCCAGCCAGGCCAGGCCCAGGGCCTGGACGAACAGCCCCAGCGCCACTGCCGGCGCCTCGCCGAGACGCTGCGCCAGCGCGCCTGCTTTGGGCGCGCCCGCCACCAGGGTGATGCCCCAGGGCAGCAGGCGCAGGCCGGCCCCAAGCGGTCCCTGCCCGAGCACCGCCTGCTGGAACTGGGCCAGGAAGAAGATCGCGGCCATCATGCCGGCAAGCTGCAGGCCGATCGCCAGGTTGCCGGCGGCGAAGGCGCGCAGCCGGAACAGGCGCAACGGCACCATGGGCGCGGCGGCGCAGCTTTCCCAGGCGGCGAACGCGGCCATCAGCAGCACGCCGCCGCCCAGGGCCGACAGTGTCTCCGTGCTGGTCCAGCCCGCTGAATTGGCGCGGACCAGGCCCCAGACCAAGGCCAACGCGCCGCCGCTGACCAGCGCCAGGCCGGGGATGTCGAGCGGCGCCGTCGGACCCCGCGTCTCGGGCAGGCGCCGCCGGGCCAGCACCGCGCCGACCAGGCCGAGCGGCAGGTTGAGCCAGAAGATCCAGGGCCAGGCCAGGCCTTGGGTGAGGGCGCCGCCGACCAGTGGGCCCAGGATGCTGGAGAACGCCGTGACGCTGCTGTAGATGCCGAGCGCCCAGCCCCGGCGCTCGGGCGCGAACGCGGCGCTGATCTGGGCCAGCGCCAGCGGCAGCACGGCCGCGGCGCCGGCGCCCGGCACCGCGCCCGCCCCGCTCAGCCAGCCGAAGCCCGGGGCCAAGGCACAGGCCGCCGATGCGGCC
>CAZEFK010000041.1:0-39859 GCA_964511405.1 uncultured Comamonadaceae bacterium
GCGTGTCGATGTCGTAGAAGGCGACCACGCCGCCGGCCTGGGCCAGCACCCAGCGGCACACCGCGACACCGTCGGGCACGTAGGAGCCGACGATCACCAGGTCGGCCGCTGCGACCCGGTCGGCGAACCCCAGGCGCAGCTCGCCCAGCGACTTGTAGAGGACGGTCTGTCCGTAGGGCGGCTCGGGCAGGTCGCGGTTGGCCGCGTACCAGGGCACGTCGCGCTCAAGGAACGTCACCCGGTGGCCGCGCCGGTCGAGCTCGCGCACCAGGCCGCGATAGGTGGTGGCGTGGCCGTTGCCCCATGACGAGGTGATCGACAGCCCCAGGACCACGATGTCGAGGGGCGCCGTCATTGCGCGGCCACGGCCGGCCGGATGGCGCCGCCCCGGAGCAGGGCGTCGACCTGGGCGGCGCGGTGATCGTAGGTGTGCTCGGCCAGCAGTCGCCGCCGTGCCGCCTGGCCGATCCGGCGGGCCCGCTCGGCATCGAGGCCGCGGACATGGTCGGCGACCTGGCCGCCGTCGCGGGCCACCAGGATCTCGCGCCCGGGCTCCAGGAACTGGGCGATGCCCGGCCAGTCGTCGGTGATCACGCAGGCGCCGGCGCCGGCGGCCTCGAAGACCCGGGTCGGCGGCGAGAACCCGAACCGCGCCATGCTGGCGCGGTTGATATTGAGGACGGCGCGCGCGGAGCTGTTCAGGCGGTTGTGATCGGCGGTGAAGACATGGCCCAGGCGCGTGACGTTGCCCGGCACCGGCTTGTCATCCCAGCCGCTGCCGCCCAGCGCGAAGCGGCACTCCGGCGCGGCCGCCGCCGCGGCCAGGAAGAAGGCCTCGACCCGTGCCTCGCGGTCGGGCAGGCGGTTGCCGACGAACAGCAGGTCGACGGCCGCGGCCGGATCGGGCGGGACCGGATGGTGGGTCTCGGGATCCAGGGCGTTGTAGACCGGCACGCAGAGCCGGGCGCCGGCCGCGCCATAGGCCTCGACCACCGGCGGGCCGCCGCCATAGGTCAGCACCGCGTCGTAGCACGGCACCAGCCGGTGCAGCGGGTCGCCGGGATCGGCGGCCAGCGCCTCCAGCGTCGCCGGCGCGTCGACATCCCAGTACAGGGCGAGCGCGTCGGGCCGGCGCAGGGCCGGTATCGCGGCGGCCAGGGCCGCGTCGAACACGCCGACGCCGCTGGCCTTGATCAGCACGTCGGCGCCGCGGCCGGCGTCCAGGGCCTGCGACAGCCCGCTTTCGGTCGCCGGATAGACCGTGACCTCGGCCCAATCGGGATCGGGAATGTCGCGGTGCCGCTGGCGGTCATAGGCGTCGGGCTCGAAGAAGGCGATGCGGTAGCCGCGCCGGGCCAGCGCCTTCAGCAGCCCGCGGTAGTAAGTGGCGGCGCCGTTCCAATAGGCCGACACCAGGCTCGATCCATAGAAGGCGATGCGCATCAGGCAAGTCCCATCGGGGCGGGTTCGAGGCTGCGGTGGATCGCCAGGAGCTCGGCGACCCGGTGGGCGCAGGTGTGGCGGTCGCGGATCCGCGCCAGCCCGTTCGATGCCAGGGCGTCGGCAAAGTCGCGGTCGTGGAGCACCGTGCGCAGATGGGCCGCCATGGCGGCGCCGGTCTCGGCGACCAGGTAGTCCCGCCCCGGCCGGAACAGGCCTTCGACATCGTCCCAGGGCGCCGACACCAGCGGGATCCCGCAGGCCAGCGCTTCGAACATCCGGATCGTCGGAATGCCCGGCAGCGCCGTGCGATAGGCCCGCCGCGGCACATGGACCGTGACGCCATGGGTGCCGAACAGCTCGGGCACGCGGTGGTTGGGCAGCCAGCCGCCGAAGCGGATGCCACAGGACGCCAGCACCGGCAGCGCCGCCGGCGGATAGCGGACGCCATGGACCAAGGCGGCCAGCCCCAGGGTCCGCACCGGTCCGAGCAGGAACTCGCCCAGCTCTTCGGTGCGCTCGCCGTCGCCCCAGTTGCCGATCCACACCAGGTCGCCCGCGCGGGGGCCCGGGCAGGGCCGGAACAGTGCGGTGTCGGCGGCCTCGTGCCAGACCCAGGCGCGCCGGGCCCAGCCGCGCTCGAGGTAGATGTCGCGGACGACGGCGCCGAAGGCGAGCACCCCGTCATAGCCGTCGAGATCGTAGCGCCCGATCTCGTCGGGCGCGGTCGCCGAGCGGTGATGGGTATCGTGGAACAGCAGGCGGTAGCGGCCGCCGCGGGCGCGGTGGCGGCCGATCCGCGCCACCAGCGCTGATTCGGTCCATTCATGGACCAGGACCAGGTCGGCGCCGTCGAGCGCCTCGTCGAGGTCCAGGTCCGGCCCGTACAGGACCGGGCGCTGGCCGGGGAAGGCCCGCGCGAACTCGGCGAGCGCCGCCGGCCCGGCCTCGGCCAGCAGGTTCCGGCGGCTCCAGCCGTCCTCTGGTTCGAAGATCGCGACGTCGTGGCCCTGCGCCTGCAATTCGCGGACGAGGCCGCGCAGGAAATGGGCGTTGCCGTGGTTCCAGTCCGAAACCAGCGAATGATAGAAGCCGACGATGCGCAAGCGGGTCACTCCGCGGCCGCTTGGGGGGCCGCGCGGGCGGCCGCGCGCGGGGCGGTGGCGCTGCGGTAAGCCGCCAGCGTGCCGGCGACCATGCGGTCGGCGCCGAAGGACTGGGCCCGCTCCCGGGCGTGCCGGCCGAGCCGCCGGCATAGGGGTCGGTTGCCGGCCAGGGCCGTCAGGGCGGCGGCCAGGGCATCGGTGTCGTCCGGGTCGACGAACAGGGCGCAACCGTGCCACAGCTCGCGCAGGGTCGGGATGTCGCCCAGCACCAGGGCGCAGGACTCCAGCGCCGCCTCCAGGATCGCCAGGCCGAATGGCTCGTAGCGGGCGGGCAGGGCGAAGATCTCGGCCCGGGCCATCCAGGCGCGCAGCGCGGCCGCCGGGATGCGGCCCAGGGCCCGCGCGTGCCGCAGCGGCCGCGCCGCGCCCGACGGCCCCGACGGGTCGCCGGCGATCATCACCGGCCAGGGGCAACGCGCGGCGGCGGCATCCAGCACGGCCAGGTTCTTGGCCGGATCCCACAGGCGGCCGGCAGCCAGCACCGCCGCGTCCTTGGCGACCGGCTCGGCTGGCCCAAGCGCTGTGCCGTTCGGGACGACGCAGGGCCGCCGCACCCGGCCATGGCAGGCCTCCAGCGCGGCCAGGAACGCGGCGGTGGGGGCCAGGACCAGGTCGGCTGCCGCCAGGCCGCGCCGGACTTGGGCGCAGTACCAGGCGTAATCGGCGGGCGGCGGGGCGCCATGCACGGCCTGCCACCAGCTCGCGACGCAGGAATGCGCCGCGACCACGCACGGGACCGGCCAGTCCAGGGCGGCATGGCAGTAGCCGTTGATATGCACCAGGTCGGGCTCGACCGAGTCGGCCAGGCGCCGGAGCCAACCGGCCGAGCGTGCGAACTCGGCGTCGGCGCCGGGCATCCACTCCAGGCGCGCATCGCACTGCTCCAGGCGCAGCCCGAGCGCCCGCGCGGCCTGCGCCTGGTCGGGTGCGGGCGCCGGTCCGATCACCGCCAGCGTCGTGCCGATGCCGTGGTCGGCCAGGCCGGCGGCCAGGGTCAGGGCGTAGGTCCAGACACCGCCGACCGCGTCGGCGGTCATCAGCACCCGGCGGGGCAGGCCGGCGTTCATCCGGGCTGGCGTTCCAGCTCGGCCAGCGGCAGTGGCCGCTCGTCCTGGATGTCGCTGAAGCGCTCGGTTTCGGCCAGGTAGTGGTCGACCGCGCGCTCCCAGGCATGGTCGTCGGGCGGACCCCAGCGCCGGCGATAGTCGGGCGTGCCGGGGTAGGGGAACATCGGCACCGGATCGTTGGCCCACACGCCGCCCGCCTGCAGCGCCTGGCGCCAGGCCGCGATCTGGGCGGCATCGTCGGTGCCGGCGGCGATCAGGTTGGCCTGGACGAACGCCACATGCTGCTTGGCCAGCAGCAGCCGCTGCGTCAGGTCCTCGGTGGACATCCGGCAGTCCTTGTCCAGGCGCGCGCGGCCTTCCGGCGTCAGGCTCTCGACCCCGGCCTCGATGGACACGCAGCCGGCGCGGCCCAGGCGCTCGATCATCTCGGGCTTCCAGAGGTCGAGGCGGGTCTGTACGCCGAAGGCGACCGGGCGCTCGGCCAGGGCGTCCAGCAACGGCCGGTTGGGCAGGAAGATCTCGTCGATGAAGTACAGGTAGCCCACGCCCTGGGCGATCAGCCCGTCGATCTCCCGCAGCAGCAGCCCGAGGTCTCGGCGCCGGTAGGCGTCGCGGAAGGCCTCCTTGGCGCAGAACGAGCAGTGGTAGGGGCATCCACGCGACGCCTCGACTTCGGCGCCGGGCACGGCTGGTATGGCGTCGAAGCGATGGTGGTGATGCCGGTGCCGCGCGATCCAGGCATCGGGCCAGGCCAGCGCCGGCAGGTCGGTGAAGCGGCCGGCGTGCAGCCCGGCCGCTTGCTCGGCGCCGGCCCGGGCGACCGCGGGCAGGCCGGCGGGATCGGCGCCGTCGGCCAGGGCCAGCAGTACCTCCTCGGCTTCGCCCAGCACCACCAGATCGACGCCCAGCTTGCGCAGCACCGCGCCCGGGCTGGTCGAGCCATGCGGGCCGATGGCCGCTAGCACGCCGCCGATCGGCCGGAGCGCTGCCGCTGCGGCCTGCGGGATCCGGAGCTCGGGCGGGGCACAGCGCCAGAACAGGTAGCTGGGTGCCGTCGTGATCACGGTCAGGTCCGGGGTGAACGCCCGAACTTCAGCGGCGGCGTCGTCGACGGTCAGGCCGTGGAGATGCGCGTCGAGCATCAGCACCGGGTGGCCGGCCCGCTCCAGCAGCGCGGCGGCATAGCCCAGCTCCAGCGGCAGGTGGGGCTCGCGGCAGCCGAAATAGATGCTGCCGGAAAACTCCCAGGGTGGATTGACCAGTGCGACCCTCATGCCACCACCGCGCCCGCGGCGGTGGCCGGCTCGGGGCGATAGTGGCCCTTGAGCCAAGCGGCCAGCCGCTGCACCCCCGCCGGCACCGGCACCGTCGGCCGCCAGCCGGTCGCGGCCTGGAAGCGCCTGATGTCCGACACGTACCAGGGCTGGTCGCCCGGCCGCCAGGGCGCGAAGGCCCGATCCGGCCGGCGCCGCTCGGCCGCCGCGATCAGGTCCAGCAGGTCCAGCAGGCTCACCGTGTTGCCGGGGCCGCCGCCGATGTTGAAGGCGCCGCCGGCGATCGCAGGCATGTGCGTCTGTGCCAGCAGGAAGGCGTCGACGACGTCGTCGACGAACAGCAGGTCGCGCACCTGCCGGCCGTCGCCGAAGATCGTGATCGGGCGCCCGGCCAGGGCCTGGATCAGGAAGTGGGCGACCCAGCCCTGGTCCTCGGTGCCGAACTGGCGCGGCCCGTAGAGGCAGCTCATGCGGAAGACCACCGCCGGCAGGCCATAGATGCGGGCATAGTCCAGCACGTACTGGTCGGCGGCGCCCTTCGAGCAGCCGTAGGGGCTGCAGAAGTCGAGCGGCTGGCGCTCGCCGACGCCGTGCCGGCGGATCGCCGGGTCGTCCGGGGCGTAGCGGCGGTCGTCGCGCACGACCGCGATGCCGTCCAGCTTGCCATAGACCTTGTTGGTCGATGTGAAGACCAGGGGCGGCCGGTGGCCGGAGCGGCGGATCGCTTCCAGCAGGTTGACGGTGCCGGCGGCGTTGATCGCGAAGTCGGCGGCCGGGTCGGCGACGCTGGTGGTGACCGCGACCTGCGCGGCGAGGTGGAAGACCTGGCCGGCGCGATTGACGGCATGAGCCAGATGGCCGCTGTCGCGCACGTCGCCGATCTCGACGGCCAGCGTGCGATGGCGCCGCTTCAGCCAGGCCAGGTTCTCCGTGACCCGCGGTCGCGCCAGGTTGTCGAACAGGATGACGGGACGGCCCGAGCCCAGGATGCGGTTGGCGAGGTTGCTGCCCACGAACCCGGCGCCGCCGGTGATCAGGACGGGGGTCACGCGACCAGCCCGCGGCTGGCCAGCTCGCGCGTCGCGGCCTCGACCTGGTCGACGGCGATCTGGCCCGACAGCCACTCGGCCAGCTCCGCCAAGCCGTCGTCGAACGCGACCCGGGGGGCGTAGCCCAGCCAGTCGCGGGCGCGGGTGATGTCGGCGAAGCAGTGGCGGATGTCGCCGGTGCGCCCGCGGCCGGTGATCTCCGCGGCCGACCGCCGCCGGCCCAGGACCGCGGCCAGCCGTCGGGCCACGTCGCGCACGGTGATGCTGCGGCCGCTGCCGACGTTGAACACCCGATGGGGCCCCGGCGCCGCCTCCAAGGCCAGGCGGCAGGCGTGCGCCACGTCGGTGACATGGACGAAGTCGCGGCGCTGGTTGCCGTCCTCGAACACCATCGGCCGGCGGCCGTTGAGCAGCCGAGCGGCAAAGATCGCCAGGACGCCGGTGTAGGGGTTCGAGAGCGCCTGGCGGGTGCCGTAGACATTGAAGAAGCGCAGCGCCACGGTGTGGATGCCGTAGGCCTCGCCGACCATCAGGCACATGCGCTCCTGGACGTATTTGGACAGCGCATAGATCGACGCCAGGTCGGGGCGCTTGGTCTCGGGCGTCGGCAGCGGCACCAGCGGCCGGCCGGCGGTGTCGGCCAAGTCCCAGGTGCCCAGGCGCATCTGCTGGGGCGTCCGGGCCGCGTCGTCGACGCGCCGGCCCTCGGCATCGCGGTAGAGGCCCTCGCCATAGACGCTCATGGACGAGGCCACCAGCAGCCGTTCGACCGGATTGGCGATCAGCGCCTCGCCCAGGACGGCCGTACCCAGATCGTTGACCGAGGTGTAGTCGGTAACCTGGTACATGCTCTGCCCGACCCCGACCATGGCAGCGAAATGGACGACCTGGTCGACGCGGGCCAGCGCCCGGGCGAGCGCGGCCCGGTCGCGGACGTCGCCGACCAGCAGCTCGGCGTCGCGGTTCAGGTACGGCGGCCGCGCCGAGCCGTCGCCATGGACCTGCGGAGTGAGATTGTCGAGGACCCTGACATTATAACCATGGTTCAGCAAATCATCGACCAAATGAGAGCCAATAAATCCAGCCCCGCCAATGATCAAAACGCGCTTGGCCATCGTTTTTATCTCCTGTGTCGGGAGGTACAAACGTGACCTTCAGGGGTTTGTTCCTTGTTCCTGGCGGGTTGGCTGGGGGACGGCCCAGGAAACCGGCTGGTCGAGGGCCCATGGCATGCTCATCACCACCAGGCTGGGGTTGCCCTCGGCGAGCAGGGCGGCGCGCAGGCGCCGGGCCCGGTGCAGATGCAGCAGATGCTGCCACCAGTGGCACTTGACCAGCTCCGGGATCAGCACTGCGATCGGCCGGCCGGGATGGGCCGCTTCCAGCGCGCGTACATGGTCCAGGATCGGCGTCTGGAGCTGGCGGTAGGGCGAGCGGCGGATCACGAGCCGCGGCGCCGACCGGCCTGATGCCCGCAACGGCCGCACGACGTCGCGCTTCCAGGCGGTGCGCAGGTGGGCCTCCTGGGCGTCGCGCTCGGGGTCGTCCAGGTTGGCAAGATGCAGGCCTATGACATCGGGCGAGAGGCGCAGGGCGAAGGCCAGGGCGCGGGCGACCAGGCTGGTCCAGCCCTCGATCGGGACGATCACGACCGGCGGCTCGAGGCCGGCGCCGGCGATCGGGCCGGTCGCCGCCAGGGTGCGGGCCAGCCAGGCATAGTGCCGGTGGGCGCCGCGCAGCAGCAGGATCACCACGGGAGCCACCAGCACCGTGATCCAGGCGCCGTCGATGAACTTGGCGACCAGGATCACGCTCAGCGCGCAGGCGGTGGCCACGGCCCCCAGGCCGTTGATGGCGAAATGCAGGCGGTGACGCTGGCGGCGCCAGTGGGCGGCCATGCCCGCCTGCGACAGGGTGAAGGCCAGGAAGGCGCCGACCGCGAACAGCGGGATCAGCCGGTCGGTGATGCCGCCGAAGACGATCAGCAGCAGCCCGGACGCGGCCGCCAGGAACAGGATCCCGGCAGCATAGACCAGGCGGCGGCCGGGGATCGCGAAGGCGCGCGGCAGATAGCCGTCCTCGGCGACCCGCCGGCACATCCGCGGAAAGTCGACGAAGCTGGTGTTGGCCGAGAGCGTCAGGATCGCCAGCACGCTGCCGATGGCCATGTAGAACAGGGGCCCCCGGCCGATCGCCGCCGCCGCGACCTGCGCCAGGACGCTCCGGTAGCCCGGCTGGCCCTGGTCCATGGCGGCGATGTGATAGGCGGGGACCAGCAGCGCGACCGCGGCGAGCAGGAACCCGAGCACGGCCACGATGATCGTCAGGCAGCGCCGGGCCATGCGCTCGGGCGGATCGCGGAAGGCCGGCACGCCGTTGCTGACCGCTTCGACCCCGGTCATGGCCGTGCAGCCGGCGGCGAAGGCGCGTAGCACCAGCCACAGGCTGAGCCCGGCGGTGGCCGGCGGAACGGCTGGCGGCGGCTCGACCGGTACCGGATGGCCGCCGGCCAGGGCAGCCTGGGCCAAGCCCCACAGCAGGATGCCGGCGAAGCTGGCGATGAACAGATAAGTGGGGGCCAGGAAGGTTACGCCCGACTCCACGGTGCCGCGCAGGTTGACCAGCGTCACCGCGACCAGCACGGCCAGGCATAGCGGCAGGATATGGGGATGCAGGGCCGGCACGGCGGAGACCAGGGCCCCGACCCCGGCCGAGATGCCGACCGCCACGTTCAGGACATAGTCGATCATCAGCGCGGCGGCAGCCAGCAGCCCGGCGTTGGCGCCCAGGTTCTCCTTGGCCACGGTGTAGGCGCCGCCGCCGGTCGGATAGGCGGCGATGGTCTGGCGGTAGGACAGCGACAGGATGGCCAGCAGCGCCAGGATCACCGCCATGATCGGCACGATCGCGCCGAGTCCGGCCGCACCGGCCGGCGCCAGCATGGACAGGGCCGCTTCCGGGCCATAGGCCGCCGATCCCAGGCCGTCCAGGCCCATGGCGGCGACCCCGGTCAGGGCGCCGATCCTTTCCAGCCGCGCCTCGCGGTTGGCAAGCCGCCGGCCGAGCAGCAGGGTGGCCAGGCGTGCGGGGACGGACATGGGCCTTGCCTCGTGGGCCGTATCTCGCGGGGGCGCGCCTCGGCGGGCGGCGGTACCGCGTGCTTCCACTAACTGGATGACGCCGGCCGGTGTTTCAAATGTCCTTGCATCCTTAAATTGAAAAATAGTGAAAAAACATGTCCGTTATATGAGTATTTTTGATGATCTATATCGCTTTGTGGGCGATTTGTCTTGTTCGTCTCATCTTCGGTTGCGTCAACCGGGATTCCTGGATAGCGTTCGCGCGGCCATGGCACAGCGCAACCCTTCCGCCCGCCTGCGATCCAAGCGGCTGACGGCTTTGGTCGTCGACGACGAGGAACTCGTCCTCCAAGGGGCCAAGGCGATGCTCGAGGCGGCCGGCTTCGGGGTGATCGTCGCCCGCAGCGGCGCCGAGGCGATCGCCTTGTTCGACGAGCATCCGGAGATCGACCTGCTGTTCACCGACGTGCGCATGCCGGGCATCGACGGGATCACCCTCGCCGACATGGCCAACGCCCGCCGCGCGGTGCCGGTGATCTATGCGACCGCCTATGGCGACGACGTACGCCGGCGCCTGGGTGTCGCCCATGGGCCGATGCTGGAGAAGCCCTATGGGCCGCAAGACCTGTCGCGCGAGCTGCGGCGGTTGTTCGACGGCTAGGCAGGCGGTGTTCGGGAGGGGCCGGCGACAGTTGCGCGTCGTTGGTCGGCCTCCGGGCCAAGCCGGGCGCCCGGGATCTGCACCGGCCCGGCGAGCAGCGGTACCGCAGTCATCTGCGCGTCAACCGCGGACCGAACCGCGACAGGAAGCGGGAGCGAGGTCCCAAGCTCGTGCCAGGCTTGCCGCGTGCGCTCGGCCGCCTCGCGCCCGGCCCGCCGCACGAGCCCTGCGGGGAGCTGCGCCTTGTCGGCGAGGCGCAGGAGCCGCGCCTCGTCGAACTCGCGGAACGAACGCGTGCCCACCAGGTTGAGAGCCATCCCATCCTGCTGGATATAGGCGAGCGTCGAGACGAAATCGTAGGCGGGCGCCAGCGCGGGCGTGCGGCCGTCCGGATAGATCAAACTCCAGTTCTTGGCATGCATGTCGCCATTGCCGATGGCGGCATTGAACACGAGGCGGCCGATGAACTCCTGCAGGCTGGCCGCGCCGGCCTCGCGCCAGACCAGCTCGGCGATGTTGCGGTAGCTGACCGCCTTGTACTTTTCACTGGGGTAGACGCCGAATGCCTGCGCCATGTCCTCGATGTGGATGCGCGTGTCCCCGTCGCGGTCGAAGCGGCGCACCGCATAGGCCTGGCCGGCGCCGGCCGGCAGACCCCCCGGCAGGTCCCTGGGCAACCCGCGCACCTCGCCCACGGCCACGAGCTCGAAATCGGGCACTGTGAAGCCGGCGTGGCGCGCCAGCGTCATCATGGAGAATTCGAGCGTTCGTCGCCCAGCGACGTGAGCTGGCCGACGCGGCGATCGCCGAGATGGACGTCGAGGATCAGCGGGGTCACGCGCCTAACTCGTCGCCATCGGGCTCGTCGCCATCGGGCTCGTCGCCATCGGGCTCGTCGCCATCGGGCACATAGCGGCGGACCGGCCCGGGAGAGTCCGATGCGCCGGTGTGGGCACGGATCAGCGCTTCGACGGCGGGCAGGAGCTGGACCGGGACGAGGAGCGGTTCCAGCCGCAGCGTGCGCGCGACCTTGAGCAGGGTCGACAGCCTGACGTCCGCGCCGCGCTCGAGCTTCGAGACATGGCTCTGCGCGACGCCGACTTTGACGGCGAGCTCGGCCTGGCTCAGGGCCTGGCGCTGGCGTTCGGCGGCGAGCTCGCGCTGGGGGCGGTCGGGCGCGAGAGACAGAGCGGGGCGCGGCATGTCATATACTTAGATAGCTTGGACGGCGACCGCAATCTATCAAGATAGATTACAGTGCGGAGCCACCGGTGCATCGGGCGCTGCTAGCGGCGGAGCGTGCCCGTCCAGTCGCCATCCAGGCTGCCGTCGCAACTGCCCCAGTGGCCGTGAAAGCCGGTTTCGTCGGTGTTCTCGGTCAGCACCAGGCGGCCCCAATAGCGGGTCCCGTTCAGCGCCGTCTTGCAGGCCGTGTCATCGCTGCCGGCCTTGAGCTGCCACCAGGTGCCCTCGATCCGGTCCTTGGCGGTCAGCGTGCCCTTGATCTGCCCGGAATAGTCCGGATAGACGCCGGACACCTGGTTGGACGGTTCGAACGTCAAGGTCAGCGGCCCGGCGTCGGTATCGTAGGTCATGGCGGCCTTGGGCGCGGCTGGATCGCTCTCAGCCCGGGCGGGCAGCGCCCAGAGCAGCAGTAGGACGGGCAGCGGCAGAACCAGGCAAAGAAGCCCGGCGGCGCGGCCCGTCGGCGACCGTTTGTGAGGCCCTTCACAGACTGGGGTCGGGAAAGCCCCTAACCAATTCTGCGGGGTAATGGCTGTCCCACGGATCGAAGGAGCTCGCACCATGTCCCTTGCTCGGCGTCGTGACAGGGTCGCACCTGCCGTCCTTGGTAGCGCATCCGCGCGGCCCTCGCCATTCGGTCGGTTCGGCGCGGCGACCGTGGGCCGCTGGGCGCTGCGATCGCCCTGGCTGCGCCTGCCCGCAGGGGCGCTCCTGGCCGGGCTGATGCTGACGGCGGGTCCATTGCCTCGCGCCGCCGCGTCGCGCGATGCCGTCACGGCGCCGAGCCTGTTGGGTGCGGCCTGTACCGACCGGCCGGGTCAGGTCGACGACCGGCTGGCGACGGCGCTGCTCGGGGCCGATCCGCTGGACCTCGCCATGGGCTGCCTGTTCCCGGCCGATGACGCCGATGCCGGCGCCGCGGTGCCATGACCCGGATCGGCCGTCGGGTCGGGCTGCGCGCCTTGGGGATCGTCGGCGCCCTCGCCCTGGCCTGGGCCCTGGATGTCAGATGAACCGGCCGCCGCCGTCGACGTGCAGGACCGCGGCGTTCATGTACCCGTTGCCGAGCAACAGCAGGATGGCGTCGGCCACTTCATCGGCGTGACCGATCCTCCCGCCGGGAAGGCTTTGGGCGCGGTCACCGAGCAGGGCGCTACGCCTCTCGCCGAGCACGTCGTAGAGGGGCGTGTCGACGAAGCCGGGCGCCACGACGTTGACCCGAATGGGCTTCAGCTCCAGCGCCAGGCCGATGGCCAGCGCCTCGACCCCGCGGACCGCGGCCGAGAGGACGGCCATGCCGGCCGCCGGCCGATCCGACAACAGGCCGCCGGTCAGGACGATCGACCCGGTCGGCGGGATCTTCGGCAGAGCCGCCCGGATCGCGTAGAGCGGGCCGGCGATGCGCTCGTGGACGGCGGCGAACAGCGCGTCGGGATCGGTGCTGCGCAGATCGCCGCCTGAAAATCGCCCGGCAAGGAGGATCAGGTGGTCGATCCGCGGCAGGTCCGCGAGGGCGGCTTCGACCTCCCGGCGGTTGGCGATGTCAGCCGCCCGCGTGCGCGCGCCGCCCAGCGCCTGAGCGGCCGCGCGCAGGCGCTCGGGCGTGCGGCTGACGAGGGTGATGTCCGCCCCGCGCGCCTTGGCGGCGGCGGCCGTCGCCAGGCCGATCCCGGCGCTTCCGCCGAAGATCACGACACTGGCGTCTTTGAGAGGGGCGTCTTTGAGAGGTGCTGAAGGGTCCACCGGAGTCTTCCAGTCCGAGTTGGCGATGACCCGAGTGGCTACCTCATTCCATTTTGCGCAAGAACGGGGGTAAACGTCCTAACCCATATGCCATCTTGGAATGATGGACACGCTGCGCGCCCTTCGTCTGTTCGTCCGGATCGTCGAGCTCGGCAGCTTCACCGCCGCCGCCCGCGAAGCCGGCCTGAGCCAGCCGGCCCTGAGCAAGGCCGTCGCCGGGCTGGAGCAAACGCTGGGCGTCAGGCTGTTGGCGCGCACCACCACCAGCCTTTCGCCGACCGACGAGGGCCGGCGCTTCTACGCCCGCAGCCGGCAGATCGTGGAGGACTATCAGGAGGCGGTTGCCGACGCCAAAGGGCGCACACGCCAGCTCACCGGGGCGCTGCGCGTGAACGCCCCGCTGGGGCTGGGCGAGCTGCGTCTCGGCACCCTGGCTCTCGCCTTCCTGGACGAGCATCCGGGCCTTGAGCTGGAGCTCATCCTGAATGACCGGAGGGTTGACCTGGTCGAGGAGGGCGTGGATGTCGCCATCCGCCTCGGCCAGTCCCTGCCGCCAGAGGCCGTAGCGCGCGCGATCGCCTATTCCCCCCGGATCCTGGTGGCGGCGCCGGCCTATGTGCAGCGGGCACCCAAGCTGGCGGCGCCGCATGACGTGGCCGCGCACGAATATTTCTGGTTCGCAGGCCTGGGCCCCAGCAATGTCCTGGAGTTCACCCGGGGCGGCGAGGCCGTCAGCGTGGCGGCCAGCGGCCGGTTCCGCGTCAACAGCTCGCTGGCGCTGCGCCAAGCCGTGCTGCAGGGCGCGGGCCTGTGCAGCGCGCCCGCCTGGCTGGTCCAGGACTTGATCGATTCAGGCGCGCTCGTTCGGCTCCTGCCGGACTGGACGCTTCCCGGCCAGCCGCTGCACCTGATCTATCCCTCGCGCCGCTACCTGCCGGCGCGCGTGCGCGCCTTCCTGCGGTTCATGGGCGAGCGCTTGCCCGCGCTCCCCGGTTTTGCGCCGCCATGACGATGACGCACGCCTAGCCGCCGCCGGCCGCCGCTTCTATTCTCCGCCGCAGGCACATGGCGGAGCGGAGGGGCGATGGCCAGGCTGTGGGGTGCGGCGGCGGTTCTGGTCGGGCTGTGGGCGACCGCGGCGCAGGCCGAGGAGATCGGCAGCGTCAACACCGAGTGGAAGCTGCTTGGCCCCGACAACAAGATCGTGGTCTCGGCCTTCGATGACCCGGATGTCGGCGGAGTCGCCTGCCATATCAGCCGCGCGCGCACCGGCGGCATCAGCGGCGCGATCGGCTTGGCCGAGGACACGTCGGACGCCTCGATCGCCTGCCGCCAAGTCGGCCCGATCACCTTGCCCAAGCAGATCGAGAAATCCAAGGAGGTGTTCGACGAGCACCGATCGATCTGGTTCAAGTACCTGCATGTGGTTCGCTTCTGGGATGCCAAGCGACGCACGTTGGTGTACCTGGCCTATTCCGACAAGTTCGTCAAGGGATCGCCCAAGAACTCACTCTCGACCGTGCCGGTCATGCCGTGGGGCGGCCAGGCCGCGATCGGACCGTAGCGTGGCAATGATCTTCCTGACCCACACGCCCGAGGCGCGGCGCCATTACTATGGCGAGCAGGCCCTGAACGGGCTGCGGGCGCTCGGCCCGTTGCGCTGCCACGACGGTGCCGAGCCGCTGGACACCAGGGGCCTGACCGCGGCTGCCATGGACGCGCAGGTGATCGTCGCCGACCGCGCCACCGCCGTGCCGGCGGCGGTGGTCCAGGCGCTGCCCGGGCTCGCGGCCGTGGTGCGCTGCGCCGTCGACATCCGCAACATCGACGTCGCTGCGGCCTCGGCGGCGGGCGTGCTGGTGACCCGCGCCGGGCCCGGCTTCGTCGACGCCGTAACCGAGCTGGCGGTGGGCTTCCTGGTCGACCTGTCGCGCGGCATCTCGCGCAGCGTCACGGCCTGGCGCGCCGGGCAGGTGCCCGCGGTCGCGATGGGCCGCCAGCTTGCCGGCAGCACCATCGGCATCATCGGCTACGGCCGGATCGGCCGGCGCCTGGCCCAGGTGGTGGCGGCGCTCGGGATGCGGGTATTGGCCGCCGATCCCCATCCCGAGGCGGCGGACCGTCCGCTGGTGCCGCTGGCCGAACTGCTGGCCGCGGCTGATTACGTCGTGTGCCTGGCCGCCGCCACGGCGGCGACCGAGAACCTGATCGATGCCGCCGCGTTCGCGGCGATGAGGCCCGGGGCCTGCTTCCTCAACCTGGCACGCGGCAACCTGGTCGACGAGGCGGCACTGGCGGCGGCCCTGGAGTCCGGCCGGCTGGCCGGCGCCGCGCTCGATGTCGGCCGGGCCCCGGACCAGATGCCGTCGCCCGACCTGGCGCGGCGTCCCGACGTGATCGCCACGCCCCATATCGGCGGCTTGACGCCGCCGGCAATCGAGGCCCAGGCGCTTGAGACCGTGCGCCAGGTGGCGGCGATCCTCGCGGGCACGGCGCCGCCGGGATCGGTCAACGCCGAGTGCTGGACCCGTGCGCTGCAGCAATAGATCCACCGGATTTGAAGCGATCTTTTGCAAGGCACACTGCGAATACGCTTAGGCTGTAATTTTGAATAGCAGCAGATTGCGTTTCCATTCGACTTAATGCCTTGGCCCGGGGGAATCGGGTAAGCTGCATGCGCTGTGCGGGGAGGCGTGCCCTCGGCAGCCCCCATTACCCGAGGCCCATTACCCGAGGGAAGATCGCCCAATGATTCTGGCGCAGCAGACGGTCGACGCCATCCAGGCGATCGCCGCCTCTGGCGGCACCGAGGAAGAGAAGCTCCAGCGGGCCCGCAGCTGCATCGATGGCTGCCGCAACACGGCGCGCGCGCTCGTCCGCGTCCTGTCCGCGCAAGCCGGGTCGCTCGACCCCGGACGCGACTCCGACTGGGCGATGGGCGACCTGTCGACGGCCTTGGGTCGGATTGCCGAGGTCGAGCAGGCGCGGCGGCCGCACAAGGCCGATTTCTACGATCGGGTGCGTCGCTACGCCCTCTGACCGGCGCAGTGCCTGACCGGCGCGGTGCTTGACGGCGCCGCCTGCGGGCGTCGGCCGCGTTGCGCGCGGGCGCGGCGATCGGCTATACGCTCTCCCCCATTCCCTCCTCGCCGCCCGCCGCACCACGGAGACCGCCCATGGCCGCCTATCAGTACATCTATGTGATGAAGGGGCTGTCCAAGATCTATCCGGGCGGCAAGAAGGTCCTGGAGGACATCTGGCTGAGCTTCCTGCCGGGCGCCAAGATCGGCGTGATCGGCCCGAACGGCGCCGGCAAGTCGACCCTGATGCGGATCATGGCCGGCCTCGACCGGGAATTTGGCGGCGAGGCCTGGGCCGCCGAGGGCGCCAAGGTCGGCTACCTGCCCCAGGAGCCCGAGCTTGATCCGGCCAAGGACGTGGTCGGCAACATCATGGAGGCGGTGGGCGAGACCAAGGCCCTGCTCGACCGCTTCGAGGCGGTGAGCGCGCGCTTCGGCGAAGAGCTGGGCGACGACGAGATGAACGACCTGATCGCCGAGCAGGCCGACCTGCAGGAGAAGATCGACGCGGTCAATGGCTGGGAGCTGGACCGCACCGTCGAGGTCGCGATGGACGCGCTGCGCTGCCCGCCGGCCGATGCCGACGTGACCAAGCTCTCGGGCGGCGAGCGCCGCCGGGTCGCGCTGTGCCGGTTGCTTCTGTCGCATCCCGACATGCTGCTGCTGGACGAGCCGACCAACCACCTGGATGCCGAGTCGGTGGCCTGGCTGGAGCGCTTCCTGAAGGACTACACCGGGACCGTGGTGGCGGTGACCCACGACCGCTACTTCCTGGACGACGTCGCCGAGTGGATCCTCGAAGTCGACCGCGGCAAGGGCCTGCCGTTCCACGGCAACTATTCGGGCTGGCTGGAGGAGAAGCAGAAGCGGCTGGAGCAGGAAGGCCGCGCCGAGCAGGCGCGCCAGAAGGCGCTGGCCGAGGAGCTGGAGTGGGTACGCCAGAGCCCGCGGGCCCGCCAGGCCAAGTCCAAGGCGCGCGTCGCCGCCTATGACGCGCTGGTCGCCCAGTCCAAGGAGAAGGCGCCCGAGACCGCGCAGATCGTCATTCCGCCGGGGCCGCGCCTGGGCGACTTGGTGATCGAGGCCAACGCCCTGCGCAAGGGCTTCGGCGATCGCCTGCTCATCGACAATCTGTCGTTCAAGCTGCCGCCCGGCGGCATCGTCGGCGTCATCGGCCCGAACGGCGCCGGCAAGACCACCCTGTTCCGCATGATCACCGGCCAGGAGCAGCCCGACGCCGGCAGCTTCCGAGTTGGCGACACCGTGGTGCCTGGCTATGTCGACCAGAGCCGCGACAGCCTTGATGGCAAGAAGACCGTCTGGGAGGAGGTCTCGGGCGGGTTGGACGAGATCGACCTCGGCCGGCGCAAGATGCCGAGCCGCGCCTATTGCTCGCTGTTCAATTTCCGCGGCCCCGACCAGCAGAAGAAGGTCGGCGTGCTGTCGGGCGGCGAGCGCAATCGCGTCCACCTGGCCAAGATGCTCAAATCAGGCGCCAACCTGATCCTGCTCGACGAGCCGACCAACGACCTCGACGTCGACACGCTGCGGGCGCTGGAGGACGCGCTGCTCGATTTTCCGGGCTGCGCCGTGGTGATCAGCCACGACCGCTGGTTCCTCGACCGCGTCGCAACCCACATCCTGGCCTTCGAGGGCGACAGCCAAGTGGTGTGGTTCGAGGGCAACTACCAAAGCTATGAGGAAGACCGCAAGCGGCGCCTTGGTGCCGAAGCCGATCAGCCGCACCGCATCAAATACAAGCCGCTCGTGCGGGCATAGCCGCACCCACGGGCCCGTGCGGGCATAGCTCGCACCCACGGGCCCGTGCGGGCATGGCGCCGCTGCCCGCGGTCTGCTCTAATCGGACAAAGCATGCCGACAGGCGGGAGGACCAGGTGCAAGGGGAGGAGCGTCGCCGTTTCGAGCGGTATCCGTTGACCGAGACCTTCGAGGTCTATGCCAACGGCTTGACCCTTGAGCTTCCGACCAACGACATCTCGCAGGCGGGCGTGCAGTTGGACAGCTGCAACTATGCCAACATCCGCACCGGCGAGGTGGTCATCGTGGCCCTGCCCACCGGCGACGACATTGCCTGCCGGGTGGTCCGCTGCGACCGCGACCGCCTGCAGTTGGAGTTCCTGTCCTCACCCTCGCCCGAGGTCGACTATCTGCTCCGGCTGCGCGGCGTGAAGGGTTAGTCGGACGTTCGTACTTGGGTTGTAAGAGGGGCAAAAGTCCGGGCAGACCCGCCAAAGTGAGGGGCTGGGGCGATATTCGCACTGGGTGGATGACGCCGACCAAGCGTCACGACCTCAGGATTTCTCGAATCGCCCGCGACAGGTCCAGGCGGCTGTAGGGCTTGTGCAGCACGCGCAGCCCGTCGGCCGTCGGTTCCGGCAGCAGGCGTTGGGCGGTATAGCCCGAGGTCAGCAGCACCGGGAGGTCCGGCCGCCGAGCCCGGAGCTCGCTGGCAAGGTCGAGGCCGCTCATCCCGTCGGGCATGATGACGTCAGTGAACACCAGGTCTGGGGCGGCCCCGCGCGCCACCAGGTCGAGGGCGACACGGCCGGTCTCGGCCTCGATCACCGTATAGCCCAGGTCCTGCAGCAGCCCGCTGGTGGTGGCACGGACCTCTGGGTCGTCCTCGACCACTAGGACGATGCCGCGGCCGGCGACGATGTCGGCGGCGAGCTCGGCGGTTTCCGTCCCCGGCGCCGGTAGCTCGGTGCGCGGCAGGTGGATCGCGACCGTGGTGCCGCGCCCCGGCTCGCTGTCGATGGTGACGAAGCCCCCGGATTGCTGGGCGAAGCCGTACACCTGGCTGAGGCCGAGGCCGGTACCCTTGCCGATGCCCTTGGTCGTGAAGAACGGCTCGAACACCCGAGCGAGCACGGCCGGCGGCATGCCGACGCCGGTGTCCGCGACCGAGACCACCACATAGTCACCGGCTGCCACGCCCCAGACGCCGGCCTCGCGATCGTCGAGCGTCCGCTTCGCCGTCGCCAGGGTAAGCGTGCCGCCGCGCGGCATCGCATCGCGCGCGTTGATGGCCAAGTTCAGGATCGCCGCTTCGAGCTGGTGGGCGTCGGTCAGACAGCCCCAGGGCTCGGGATCGGCGGTGATCCGGACGACCACGGTCTCGCCAACCGCCCGCGCGAGCAGATCCTGGAAACCGGCGATCAGGCTGTCGACGGCGACGGCCTCGGCCTGCAGGTCCTGGCGGCGGGCGAACGCCAGGAGCTGGCTGTTGAGCTTGGCGCCGCGGGCGACCCCCTGCCGGGCCGCCTCGATCAACCGCGCGGTCCGCGCCGTCGACGGCAGGCTGCGGCTCAGCATGTCCAGGCTGCCGCCGATGATCATCAGCAGGTTGTTGAAGTCGTGCGCGACACCGCCGGTGAGCTGGCCGACCGCCTCCATCTTCTGCGCGTGCCGTAGCTGCTCGTCGAGACGGCGGCGGTCGGTGGCGTCGGTGACGACGCCGGCGATCCGCACCGCCCGGCCATCGGTGAAATGGACGCGGCCCTTCAGATTGATCCAGCGGATCGCCTGGTCGTGGTGCCGGCAGATCCGGCGCTCGACCTCGATCGCGCCGCAGGCGGCGGCTCGAGCGAAGGCGTCGGCAACGGCCGCACGGTCCTCCGGCACGAAATGCGCCACGGTGTCGGCTAGGCTCCAGGCCGCCAGCGGCTGGGGGTGGCCGAAGATCTGGTCGTGGCGCGGCGACCGCCGCAGCCCGCCGGTATCCAGGTCGAGATCCCAGGTCCCCATATCAGCCGCGTCGAGAGCGAGCTGCAGCCGGTCCTCGGCGTGGCGGCGCTCCTCGATCTCGCTGGCCAGCCGCTGATTGGCGGCGGCCAGCTCATCGCTGCGCCGGCGGATGTGGGTGAGGTCGGTCACCACGGCGCAGACTAGCCGCTGCCGGGTGTCGTCGGCCTGCAAGTCGATCAGCGACACGTTGACCGGGACGTCGGCGCCGTTGGCGGCGACCAGCGTGAACTGCCCGAAGGCAGCGCCGCCATCCGGCCGGGCCAGCAGCCGCCGAAAGCGGTCGACGTCGGCTGGATGGAAGAAGCCGTCGATCGGACCGCCGACGATCTTATCCCGTGGCCGGCCGAGCAGGGCGGCGAAGCGCTGATTGCAATAGAGCACCGCACCGTCGCCGGCGAGCGTGACCGCCCCTTCCTGCATCTGCTCGATCAGCACGCGATACGGGCGATCGGCGTTGTGCAGCGTGTAAACCTGCTGCCCTGCCGGCCCGCCGACGACGATGGCGTCGACGTCGCCGTTGCGGATGGCGTCGAGGGTTTCGCGGGCCTCCTGGAGCTGGTCCTCCAGCGCCGCCACATACGCCGCATCCGCCCGGAGCCGCGGGGGGGCGGTCATGTGTCGGGCCGGCCGCCGCCGTCGAGCGGGCTGATGTCCAGGCCCGCCAGCACGCGCTCGCGGTCGGACAGGTCGCCGATGATCCGGCGCAGCGGCTCCGGCAGCACCTTCACCAGGGTCGGCGTCGCGATGATCTGGAGTTCGCGGGTCGCTTGCGGATCCTGGTAAACGTCGATCACCTGAAGGTCGTAGCGGCCCTGCAGGTCCTCGGTGCAGATCCGGCGCATGTTCTCGATGGCGCGCATCGAGCGCGGCGTCGACCCGGTCACGAACAGCCGCAGGACGTAATGGTTGGGGGGCGCCGCCGGATCCGGGTTCATGATTGCTTCGGGGGCCGCGGACGGATGTCCAGGCCGACCAGAACGCGGCTGGCGTCGGCCAGGTTTCCGATGATGCGCTTGAGCGGCGGCGGCAACCGCCGGACCAGCGTCGGGATCGCAACGATCTGGTCGCCGGCCGCCAGTTGCGGCGTGATCAGCAGGTCGATTACCTCGATGCTGTAGCGGCCGGCCAAGTGGACCTCGCAGATGTGCTTCAAGTTCGCGATCGCGGCCAGCGACTTGGGCGTCTGGCCGGCGACGTAGAGGCGCAGGCTGTACTCGGCCGCTTCGCCGGCGTCCTCGCCCTCCGTCTCCGGAGCGTCGTCCGGATCGCTCATGGCGCGTTCCCTCGCCGGCTGGCCATCGTCGACCGATCGGCCTGCAGCGTGGCTTCCCGGGCCTCCTCCTGCTCGATCAAGGTCGCGACCGAGCGTTCCTCGGCTTCGATCGCCGCCCGCATCTCGGCGATCTTGCGCTCCATGGCGGCCCGCCGGTCCTCCAGGTCGCGCCGGTGGCGCTCGGTGGCCTGCCGGCGCGCCAACGCCGCCTCGCGCTCGCGCGCTTCCTGGGCGAGCCGGGCGGTGCCGGTCAGCACCCCCTCGGGGCCGACATATGTCGACACCAGCACGACGCCGCGGTCGGTCAGCTCGTATTCGCGCAGCTGCTTGGAATGGCCCATGCCGCGCGACTTCAAGACCGCCAGCACGCCGTTGCGCTCGCCGTTAGCCTGCTGGTTGGTCAGCGCGATCCAGGTGTCCATCAGCGACGAGACACTGCGCTCGCGCTCGTCGATCGGCTGGCTGGACTCCGACAGGCTGGTGAACAGGGCGGTGACCTGCCGGCTCTTGCAGATGTCGGCCAGCCTGACCAGTGTGGCGTGGATTTCGCCGGCCGGGCCGCGGAACGCCGAGATCGGATCGACGACCAGGATGGCGGGCTCGACCTGCTCGATGTCGCGGAGCATCCGCGCCAGGTGCATCTCGAAGCCGTGCAGGCTGGGCCGGGCCGCGTCGAAGCACAGCAGGCCGCTGGCGACATGCGGGGCGAGGTCGATCCCCACCGAGCCCATGTTGCGCATGATCTGGTCGGGCGACTCTTCGAACGCGAAGAACAGGCAGCGCTCGCCGCGCCGGCAGGCGGCGTCGACGAAGGTCGCAGCGAACGTCGACTTGCCGGTGCCGGCGAGGCCCGAGACCAGGATGCTCGACCCGCGGAAATAGCCGCTGATCCCGAGCATCGCGTCCAGATCCGCGATGCCGCTCGACACCGCGTCGCGGGCAACCCGGTGCTGCAGGCCCGCCGAGGTAATCGGCACGACGCTGATGCCCTGGCCATCGATCAGGAACGGGTACTCGTTGGTGCCGTGGGCCGAGCCGCGATATTTCACGACGCGCAGGCGGCGGGTCGTCACCTGCTCCGCCACGCGGTGGTCCAACAGGATGACGCAGTCGGACACATACTCCTCGATGCCGTAACGGGTGAGCTGGCCCTGGCCGCGCTCGGCGGTGATGATCGCGCTCACCCCCTTGTCCTTCAGCCAGGCGAACAGCCGGCGCAGCTCGGCGCGCAGCACCGCGGTGTCGCTCAGGCTGGAGAACAGGGCCTCGATGGTATCGAGCACGACGCGCTTGGCGCCGATCGTGTCGATCGCATGGCCCAGGCGGACGAACAGGCCCTCCAAGTCATACTCGCCGCTTTCCTCGATCTCCGACGGCTCGATCCGCACATAGTCGATCGCAAGCTTGCCCGCCGCTATCAGGCCGTCGACGTCGTAGCCGAGCGAGGCGACGTTGGCCGCCAGGTCCGGCGGGCGCTCCTCGAAGCTCATGAACACGCCGTGCTCGCCGTAGCGGACCACGCCGTTGACCAGGAAGGTCATGGCGAACAGCGTCTTGCCGCAGCCGGCGCCCCCGCACAGCAGCGTCGGCCGGCCGGCCGGCAAGCCGCCCAGCGTCAGGTCGTCCAGGCCGCTGATGCCGGTCGGGGTCTTCGGGAGCTGCGGCAGCTCGGATGCGGGCCCCGGCGGCAGGGCGTCAGTCATCGGGCCGGCCGCCGGTCTGCAGCGCAGCTTTCTGCACGGCCGTCACCGACGTCTCCGAAGATCCATGCGCGTTGGCAATATGGTGCTTGAGAATGGTCTCGACGAAATTGGTCAAGCTCCGGTTCTCGCGCCGCGCACAGACGCGGGCGGCAAGCAAAAGCTCCGCATCGAGCCGAAACGTCACCGGCTGCTTCATGGCC
Organism: uncultured Comamonadaceae bacterium; assembly: GCA_964511405.1. Taxonomy (GTDB): domain Bacteria; phylum Pseudomonadota; class Alphaproteobacteria; order Elsterales; family Elsteraceae; genus CAZEFK01. The sequence continues at coordinate 22,750 of CAZEFK010000041.1, forward strand.
AATCCCAGCACGCGACGCTACCGTGCGCGTATTGCTTTTCGTTGTCAAAGGTAAGGCGGTAGGACGAGGCGCCTAGAGCAATATAAATAGCGGCAACCGAGCGAGCATTTGACCCGGCATCGGCCTCGTTTGTGTCCAGTACTGGCGAATTACCGGTGCATTTTCAATGAGATGGGCTCTTCTCCGAGTGCAAACTTCCGGCTAGTGCTTGCCCTCGGCGAGGCGGCGCCGGCCTTCCGGCGATAGCGTCACGGCGGCTTCGATCAAGGACTGGCGCAGGATCGCGTCGGCGTTCTGGCGGTCCGCCTGGCCGGCCGAAATGGCGGCTTCCAGCGCGGCCGGGTCGAACGGCCGGGTCCGGAGCGCCGCGCGGATGGCCTGGCGCCGGCGATCATAGGCGGCCTCGAGTTGCGCGAGTTCGGCCCGATGCCGGGAGAACGCAGCGCGGAAGATCTGCGCATCCTCGGCCGACAGGCTGTCGGCGACATGGTCGACGAAGCGCGCAAGCTTGGGCAGCGGCGGTGGCCCGAAGCCGGGCGCGTGGACGTCGGACCGGGCCAGCAGGATCGCCATGGCCAGATTGGCGCCGAGCGACAGGATCAACACCAGGCGGTCCAGGCGCAAGCCGCCGAGCCGTTGATCCGCGGCGGACCGGAGGGCCCAGAGGACCCGGTCGACGGCGCCGGCCCAGGTCACAGCCCGAGGTCTGCCAGCGATGCGTCCGCCACCACCAGGCCGGCCACGTCAGGCGCGGTCGGGGCCGGCGGCGTCGGCGGGCCGCCAACCAGTAGGACCAGCGCCACCGCGGTTGCCGCGGCGCCGAGGCCGGCCCAGAGCGGGCCGCCGAACAGCCGCGCCGACCAGGCCCGGCGCCGCGACCCCGGCTGGGCTGCGGTGGCCGCAACGCGGGCCGCCAGGCGGGGGACGGCGAAGGGTTCGACGCCGTGCGGCGCCTGGTCCAGCCAATGATCGAGGGCCTCGGCGGCGCGCCAGGCGGCGCGCGCGTCCGCGGACTCCTCGATCAGGCGAAGGGCTGCGGCGCGCTCGGCCGCCGGCCATCGCGTGAGGTTGGCACCATAGGCGTCCAGCAAGTGGGCGAACCGCACCTGCGTCATGGCAGGTCCTCCATGCCGTCGATGCCGAGTTCGGCGAGCCGGGCGCGCAGTGCCCGCCGGCCGCGAACCAGCAGCGACTCCAGGGCCGAGACCGAGATCGACAGCACCTCGGCCGCCTCGGTTCCGCTCAGCCCTTCATAATAGCTCAATGTCAGGGCGGCGCGCTGCCGGTCCGGCAGGCCAGCCAGTGCCTCGCCGATGCGGCGCCCGAGACTCGCGCGCTGGACCGCGTCAAGCGCATCCGGTCGCTCGTCGGGAGGATCGCCGGCATCCTCGATGGGCGCGAACCAGGGCCGCCGCCGCGCCCGGTCGATGCACAGGTTGATGACGATCCGATAGCTCCAGGTCGAGAAGGCCGCCGTCTCGGGGCGCCAGGTCGCTGCCCCACGCCAGATCCTGAGGCACGCTTCCTGGACCACGTCCTCGGCGTCGCTGGCATTGCCCACCATCCGGGCTGCGACGGCGAGCAGCCGCTGGCCATGGCGGCGCACCAAGCCGTCGAAGGCGGCCCGGTCGCCATCAACGATTCGGACCATCAAGGCCTGGTCGCTGTCGGCCTCGGTCATCACTCGGACCCGGTCGGCGCAACCGACAGGACGGCGGGTCGGCGCGAGGGAAGGGACTGCCAAGGAGGCGATGGCTGCGGCTGCGTTGGTCACCGTTCGCGGTCCTCGAGGCAGAGTGATGCCCCTGATACGCGCTGGTCCAGCCCCTCCTGCGCGGCGCCGGCCGCGTCAGTTTTTCGCGATGCGCTGGCGCATGGCCTGGAGCAGCGGTTCGACCTGGCCGCCATTGCGCTGGATCACCGAGCTGAACTCCTGCTGCTCGGTCACGCTCATGCTGACGCCCTCGATGATCACGTCGATGATCTTGAGGCCGTCGTTCGGCGACTTCTGCACCCGCCAGTTGACGACCGTCGCCTGGTCGGTCCCCGGCCGGTCGACGTCGGTGGTGACCAGGGCGATGCTGTCGGACTCCATGCGTCCGCCGGTGACCTTGAACTTCTCGCCGTTGTATTCGGCGAATCGGTCGGCGTAGGTCTTGACCACCATCTGCTCGAACAGGTGCACATAATCGGCCTGCTGCTCGGGCGACAGGGTCCGCCAGTAGCGCCCCAGGGCGAAGCGGGCGATGACGGGCACGTCGAAGGTGTCGTTGAACAGTGTTTCGAAGCGCTTCTGGCGTTCGGCCGGGCTCAGGGTCTTTTCGGTCAGGGTCTTGATCGCCTTGTCCCCCAGGTCGGTGATCAACCGGCTCGCCGGCTGGGCGATGTCATCGGCCGAGGCTGGGGCGGTCAGCGCCAGCCAAGCGCCGATCAGGCAGGCGGCGGACCGGATCAGGGCGGCGCGGCGGGTGGGCATGCGGACGACACCTCGGGGTGGTCAGGAACAGGGCCCCGCGTCGACAGGGCCGACCGGCGCGCTGCGTATTGGCAAGCGAGATCGGCCATTCGTCAACCCCGGCAAACATATAGCGGGCATCCCGTCCAACGCGGGTGCTGCCGGGCGGTCAGACGGACCGCTTGTCGCAGGCGGCCGCCCGACTCCGTGCGGCCTATACAATCCCATAAGGATATCTTTATATGTGAGAACGGAGTCGCCGGCAGGAGGTTAACTAAGGCATGGAGGACGTTCTGGCCTGCCTCAGGGCGGCAGCGGAGCCGACGCGGCTCAGGCTGCTGGTGCTGTGCGCCCGCGCCGAGCTGACGGTCAGCGAGTTCACCCAGATCCTGGGCCAAAGCCAGCCGCGCGTCTCGCGCCATCTGAAGCTGCTGTGCGACGCCGGTCTGCTCGACCGCTTCCGCGAGGGCGCTTGGGCCTTCTATCGCCTGGCGCAGCGCGGACGCGCCGCCGCCATCGCGGCCAGCCTGGTCGACATGGTGCCCGCCGACGATCCCATGCTGGCGCTCGACCTGGAGCGCCTGGAGGCGGTGCGTCGGCAGCGGGCGGCGCTGGCCTCGGCCTATTTCCGTGACAATGCCGCCGAGTGGAGCCGGATCCGCGCGATGCACATCGACGAGGCCGAGGTCGAGCGAGTGCTGGCCGCGCGCTTCGGCGACGGCCCGGTCGCCGACTACCTGGACCTCGGCACCGGCACCGGCCGCCTGATCGAGCTGTTCGGGCCACGGGTCGAGCGCGCGATCGGAATCGATTCCAGCCGCGAGATGCTGACCGTCGCGCGCGCGGCGCTGGAGCGGGCGGGCCTTGCCCATTGCAGCGTGCGCCAGGGCGACCTCTACCAGCTGCCCTTCGCCGCCCTCTCCTTCGACTTGGTGACCGTCCACCAGGTGCTGCATTTCCTGGACGATCCCGAAGCGGCCGTGCGCGAGGCCGTGCGCGTGCTGCGCCCCGGCGGCCGTCTGCTGATCGTGGATTTCGCGCCGCACCAGCTGGAGGACCTGCGCGAGCGTTATGCCCACCGCCGGCTCGGTTTCCGCGATTCCGAGGTTGCGGCCTGGTGTGCCGGTGCCGGCCTGGTTGCCGACCCCGCCGTGCATCTGGCCGGCGGCGAGCTCACCGTAACCGTGTGGTCGGCCGTGCGCCCGGCGGCGCCCGCCGACATCCAATTCGATCCGTCTGTCCCGCAACGTCGACCGGAGCCCGTCTGATGGCCCTTTCCGACCTGACCGCGCCCGACATCAGCGTCAGTTTCGAGTTCTTCCCGCCGAAAACGCCCGAGATGGAGGCGAGCCTGTGGCGGGCGATCGAGCGGCTGGCGCCGCTTAGGCCGGCCTTCGTGTCCGTCACCTATGGCGCCGGCGGCACCACGCGCGAGCGCACCCACACCACGGTGCGCCGCCTGCGCGCCGAGACCGACCTGGAGCCGGCCGCGCACCTGACCTGCGTCGGCGCCTCCCGCGCCGAGATCGACGCCGTGGCGCGCAGCTACCAGGCGGTCGGCGTGCGCCACCTGGTGGCGCTGCGCGGCGATCCGCCGGCCGGCGTCGAACGCTACGAGCCCCATCCCGACGGCTATCCCTATGCCGTCGACCTGGTCGCCGGCCTGGCCCGGATCGGCGGCTTCGAGATCAGTGTCGCCGCCTATCCCGAGACCCATCCGGCCGCCGTCAGCGCCGACGCCGACCTCGACAACCTGAAGCGCAAGATCGATGCCGGAGCGTCGCGCGCCATCACCAACTTCTTTTTCGAGGCCGCGACCTACGAGCGCTTCCTGGAGCGGGTGCATCGCGCTTGCATCGCCGTGCCGATCGTGCCGGGCCTGATGCCGATCTCGAATTTTGCGCAGATCTGCAAGTTCTCGGCGGCCTGCGGCATCTCGGTGCCCGCCTCGCTGCACCGGGTGTTCGACGGCCTGGACGGCGACCCCGACACCCGGCGGCTGGTCGCGGCCTCGGTGGCGGCCGAGCAGGTCATGGCGTTGCGCGCCCTGGGCTGCCGCGAGTTCCACTTCTATACGCTGAACCGGGCCGAGCTGGTGCTGGCGCTCTGCCACCGGCTGGGGATCAAGCCGCAGCCGGCCGCTGCCGCGGCGTGAGCGGAATCTGGTTGGCGCTGCCCCGATATCCTGTATGAGGATGCCGGGCTGACCACCACGGCTGGAATGTGGCCAGCCGTGATGGGAGGTCCGGATGGATCCTGCGGTCCTGCTCGCCGCCAACCTGGTCCTGTCGGCGCTGGCACTGGCCGGCGTCGTGCTGCTGTGGCTGCGCCGGCCCGAGGCGCCGTCGCTGGAACCGGTCGAGCGTGGCCTGGAGCGGGTCGAACGGACCTTGCGCGCCGAGCTCGACCGCGCCCGCGGCGATGCCGCCGACGGCGGCCGGGCGTTGCGCGAGGAGGTGGCCGGCAGCCTGGGCCAGCTCTCCGAAGACCTGCGCCGGACCACGATTCTCACGGCCGACCTGCTCAAGGACCGGCTGGTGTGGATGACCGATCAGCTCAACGCCATGAGCGCGACCAGCCAGGCCGGGCAGGACAGCCTGCGCCGCTCGGTCGAGGGCCGCCTCGACGCGCTCGGCGCCGACACCCTGGCCAAGCTCGAGGCGATGCGCGCGACCGTCGACGAGAAGCTGCAGGGCACGCTGGAGCGCCGGCTGGGCGAGAGCTTCGCCCTGGTCAGCCAACGCCTCGAGGAGGTCCATCGCGGTCTGGGCGAGATGCAGAGCCTGGCGGTCGGCGTCGGCGACCTGAAGCGCGTGCTGAGCAATGTCAAGGTCCGCGGCGGCTGGGGCGAGGTGCAGCTGGGTGCGCTGCTGGAGCAGATGCTGAGCACCGAGCAGGTGGTGCGCAACGCCCGGCCCCGGCCCGAGAGCCAGGAGGTGGTGGAGTTTGCCGTCCGGCTGCCCGGGCGCGATGGCTCGACGGTGCTGCTGCCGATCGACGCCAAGTTCCCGCGCGAGGACTATGAGCGTCTGGTCGAGGCCGCCGAGCGCGCCGACGCCGAGGCCGTCGAGCTGTGGACCCGGGCGCTGGAGCAGCGGGTCCGGACCGAGGCCCGGCGCCTGGCCCAGAAATATGTGAACCCGCCGGTCACCACCGACTTTGCGCTCCTGTTCCTGCCGACCGAGGGGCTCTACGCGGAGGTGCTGCGCCGGCCTGGCCTGACCGACCAGCTGCAGCAGCAGTTCCGGGTCTCGGTGGTCGGCCCGACCACCCTCGGCGCACTGCTCAACAGCCTGCAGATGGGCTTCCGCACGCTGGCGATCGAGCAGCGCTCGGCCGAGGTGTGGGCGGTGCTGGGGGCGGTGAAGACCGAGTTCCAGAAGTTCGGCGACGTCATCGACAAGGTGCGCAAGAAGCTGGGCGAGGCCAGCACGGCCATCGACGACGTCTCGACCCGCACCCGCGCCATCGACCGCCGCCTGCGCACGGTCGAGACAATCGAGGCCATCGAGGTCGCCCAGCTGCCGTCGGCGGTTGGTGCCGACGGCAACTAAGTCCCAGCTAAGCCGGCGTCAGCGGGCGGACACCATCGGGCGCGTGGCGGCGTGGACGAACATGTCCAGATGCGACTGCAGGGCCGGCAAGGTGCGCCGCGCGAACGCCTTCAGGGTCGGATCGTCGCCGTTCTGGGCTTCGACCTGGAACAGGGCGACGGCCATGCGGTGCTCGGCGACCTGGTCCTTGACATACTCCCGGTCGAAATTGGCGCCGTTGAGCGATGCCAGGATGTCATAGGCGACCTGATGGCCATGGTCGGGGGCGCCCGGCGGCTGTACGCCCTTGGCCTGCGCCAGCTGGATCAGCTCTTGGTTGGCGGCGCTGTGGTCCTGGACCATGCGGGTGCCGAGGTCGCGGACCATCGGGCTGGTGGCCCGGCCCTGGGCCAGTTGGCCGAGTTGCACTTCCGAGGTGCCGCCATAGGCGGCCTGGAAGATGAAGCTGACGTCGGCCGCGGACAGGCTGGTCATCGACGACGCCGGTGCCGACGACGCCGGTGCCGCCGCCGGCGCGCTGCCGCCATAGGTCGGCGCCGCGGTCGTGCTGGTGCTGGCGCCGCTGGTCGTATAGCCATTGTCGCTGCAGGCGCCCAGCGCCAGGACCGCAGCGCTCGCTGCGCCCAACCAGAGAGTGCGCATCGCGTGTCTCCTTCGACGATGACGGCAAGGATTGTGACGGCGAAACGGCATCCGCATGACCAGGTTCCACCCCCGCGCGCCGACCGGGGCCCTGGCCGGGGCTATGCCACCCGGTCGGCGGCGGTGCTGTGGGCCGGCCCGACGCTCGGCCTGACGATGCTGGGCGCCGCGACGCTGCTGGGCCTGGCCGGCCGCCTCGCCCAGCGGCTGGCAACCGACATGGCCGATCCGCAGCAGCTCGCGGCGGCCGCGGCCGCGCTGGCCGCCCTCGCCCTGGGCCTGTGGCTCGCCCGGCGGCTGCGGCTGGAGCGGCATCTCCGCCTGGCGGCGGCGGCGCCGCTGGTTGCGCTGCTCAGCCTCGGCACCGAGGGCCTGCAGCGCCGGTGCGCGGCGCTGGTCGACGGGCTGCCCGGCAGCATCGCGGCGGCGCTGCTGGCCGCCCTGGTCGCCGGAACGGCGCTCGGCCTGTTGCTCGGCTTCGCCGGCCAGGGGCTGATCCGGCGCGCCCGCTAGGCGCACCGGCCCCCTCCATGGTCGGCGGGTTCGGTCTGATCCAGGCGCTGCTGCTGGTGCCGGTTCTGGGTGGCACCGTCTACGGTGCCCTGTGCGCGGTGACAGCCTGGCGCTTCGCGCGCCTGACGCGGCGGCCGCACGCGCCGCCGGCCGGCGGCTGGCCGGCGGTCACGGTGCTCAAGCCCTGCTTCGGCACCGAGAAGACATTGCTCGAGAACCTGCGCAGCACCTGCCGCCAGGACTATCCCGACTACCAGGTGGTGCTGTCGGCGCAGCGCCTCGACGATCCGTGCCTGCCGGTTCTGCGCCAGGTCGCGGCCGAGTTCCCCGACCGCGTGACCCTGGCGATCGCCGACGCCGAGCCGCAGGTCAACGGCAAGGTCCAGAACCTGCTGATCGGGCTGGCGGCGGCGCGCAATCCGGTCCTGGTGATCAGCGACAGCGACGTCATTCCGGCGCCGGATTATCTCAAGGCCATCGTGGCCCCCCTGGGCGACCCCGGCGTCGGGCTCGCCTGCACCTTCTACCGCGCGACCCGGGCCGAGCGCTGGTTCGAGCGCCTGGAGCTGTTGACGCTCAACGCCGACTTCACGGCCAACCTGATCTTCGCCGACGCCACCGGCGCCTCGGATTTCTGCCTGGGCGCCTCGACCGCGATCGCGCGTCAGACCCTGGAGCGGATCGGCGGTCTGGCCTCGTTCGCCGAGTACCTGGTCGAGGACTATGAGATGGGCCGGCGGGTCCGCCGCGCCGGGCTCCGGGTCGCCCACGTCCCCTATGTCGTCGACATGGTGATCGACCTGACGCAGTGGCGGCAGTGGTGGAATCATCAGGTCTACTGGGACCAGAACACCCGGATCGCGCGGCCGGGCGGCTTCCTCGTCACCGTCCTGACCAAGGCGGTGCCGTTCGCGCTGCTGTTCGCCCTGGCGCGGCTGGCCGACCCGCTCGGCCTGGCGGTGGCGGCCGCGGCGATCCTGTGGCGCCTGGCGACCGCTGCGGTGGTCCTGGCGGCCGCCTTGCGCGACCGCGCGGGCCTGGCCAGCATCCTGCTGCTGCCGGTGCGCGACGTTGTCGGGCTGGCGGTGTGGGTGGCGGCGCTGCGGCGCCGGCACTTCGTATGGCGCGGCCGCCGCTATGGTCTCGGCCCCCATGGCCGGATCCTGCCCTATGCCCGCTGAGCGCCGGCTGATCGTCACCGCCGACGATTTCGGCCTGACCGAGAGCGTCAACGAGGCGGTGGAGCGGGCGCATCGCGACGGCATCCTGACCGCGGCCAGCCTCATGGTCGGCGCCCCGGCCGCAGCCGACGCGGTGCGGCGGGCACAGCGGATGCCCGGTTTGGGCGTCGGATTGCACCTGACCCTAGTCAACGGCCGCGCGGTGCTGCCGCCCTCGGCCTTGCCGGCGATTGCGCCGGCGGGCGAGCTGCCGGCCAGCTTGGGCGGTGCCGGCATGCGCTATTTCTTCGATCCCCGCGCTCGCCGCGAGCTCGCCGCCGAGATCCGCGCCCAGTTCGAGGCGTTCCGCGCCACCGGCCTGGATCTCGACCACGTCAACGCCCATTGCCACTTCCACCTGCACCCGACCGTGCTGGGCCTGGTGCTGCGGATCGGACCCGCCTATGGCCTGCGCGCGATGCGGCTGCCGCTGGAGGGCCGCGGCGATCCGGCGCTGCGGCCGTGGCTGGCCTGGCTCCGCCGGCGGCTGCGGCGGGCCGGCGTCCTGTGCAACGACCACCTGCTCGGTCTGGCCACGACCGGCCGGATGACCGAAGCCGTGGTGCTGGACCTGATCGAGCGGCTGCCCGCGGGCGTCAGCGAGCTTTATTTCCACCCGGCGACGCGCCGCGATGCCGAGCTCGTGCGCCGGATGCCGGACTACCAGCACGACCAGGAGCTGGCCGCCCTGACCAGCCCCGCCGTCGCGGCCCGGCTTCGGGAGCTGGGGGTGGTGCGGACGACCTTCCGCGAACTTGACATCCCGCACATGCGGGGGGGTTCGCAGAATTCGTCGTCAATGCTATAGGGTTCGGCCGCCGCCCGCCCGGGTGGCGTGCGACCGAGGAGTGGGGGCTGGCAGCATGAAGCGGGTAGGCGTTGGCTTGAGCTTGATGCTGTTGGTCGGGGTTGCCGCCTGCGCGACCCCGCCCGAGGATCCCGCCGAGCGGGCGGCGTTCGAGGAGACGAACGACCCGCTCGAGCCCATGAACCGCAAGATCTTCGCGGTCAACCAATTTGCCGACGACATCCTGATCGCGCCGATCGCCGACATCTATCGGACCTTCACACCGCCCCCGATCCAGCACCGGCTCAGCAACCTGCTCGACAATCTCAAGCAGCCGGTGGTGCTGACCAACAACCTGCTCCAGGGCGACTTCCACACCGCATCGATGACCCTGGGCCGGTTCGCGATCAACACCGTATGGGGCCTGGGCGGCCTGTTCGACGTCGCGTCCGACTACAACTATCCCCGGCAGCTCGGCGATTTCGGCCAGACCCTGGACCGCTGGGGCGCGCCGGAAGGCCCCTATCTGGTGCTGCCCTTCTTCGGGCCGAGCAACGTCCGCGACGCGGTCGGCCTCGGCGTCGATTCGGTCGCCGATCCGCTGTCCTGGGGCCTGCACGGCTACGCCGCCGACGACTTCAACTACGGCCGCGCCGGCGCCGGCGGCATCACCGAACGGGCCGACGCCTTGGATCCGCTGCGCGAGCTGCGCCGCAACTCGATCGACTTCTACGCGACGCTGCGCAGCGTCGTCCGCCAGCACCGCGCTGCCGAGCTGCACCAGGGCCAGCCCCAGCCCCTGTCGGGCCGCAGCGTGACCGGCGAGGCGCCCAAGAGCCTGTACGACGACCCCGACGTCGCCGCGAAGTAGGGCCGCTCCGCCTCCTAGAGCGGGATGAGATCAGGTTGGCCCGCCCGAGGAAGCCTCGGACCGGCGGGAGTCCCCCTCCTTGTGTGGATGGCCCCCTTGGCTGCAAGGGTAAAAGTGCAGGCTGGTCGCAGATCGGGTCGCTTGCGGTCTTGTGTACGGCCTTTGAAGGTGCGGCCGTACGAAGGCCGCTGGCGCAGATGGGAACCGCGAACCGAGGCCTCATCTCCCAGACGGGGTCGAGAGCCGCCGTAGGAGGGGTCAGGTTTCCCTCGATCCGTCGGGTGACCGACTGCTGCTGCTCCACGCTTTACCTTTGCAAGCGGTATTGGGGTGTCGGGCTGGGTTGTCGTTTCAGGTTGCAGGCTTGTCCTGCAACCCTGCCGGTCCGGCGAGGACCGGGGCGAGCGGTTGGCCTGCGACCGGGTGAAGGCGCAGCCGTCGCACCCGCCAGGGTGCGTCACGCGGTTGCTCGCCAACCGACGGGGCGGAGCCCCGGCACCCTGAGCGGCCGGGGATCATGCCGCCACCGCCGAGGGTGGGCTGGAGCGATAGCCGGGCTGATACTCCGTGCCGTTGACCATCATGGCCCAGGCGATTCTCGCCATCTTGTTGGCCAGGGCGACCGCGACGACGAGCGTCGGCTTGCCCTTGGCCAGCAAGCCGAGCAGCCACGGACTGGCTTTGTCGGGACGGCGCTTGGCGGTTGCGATCACCGACAGGGCGCCGCTGACGAACAGCTGGCGGAGGTATTCATTGCCGCGCTTGCTGATCCGGCCGAGCCGGACCTTCTCAGCCGACGAATTCTGCTTGGGCACTCCGCCAAGCCAGGCGGCGAACTGCCGGCCGCTCTTGAAGGCCTTCGGGTCAGTCACGGTGACATCGAGGGCGTTGGCGAGCACCACGCCCACACCGCGCTGGGTCGCAAGCTGGCGGCTACGCGGACTATCCCGGTGCTGGCGCTGCATCTGCCAGTTACAGCTGTCGATGGCGGCGCTCAGATGCCCGATCTGCTCGGCGAGCAGCCGCAGCATGGCCGGCAGTGGCGCCGGCAATGCCGGGCTATCGATCAGCGCGATCACCGCCTTCAAATTCTGTCGGCCCTTGGGTGCGATCAGCCCGAACTCGGCCAGATGACCGCGCAGGGCGTTGATCAGCGCCGTTCGCTGCCCCATCAGCCGCTGCCTGACACCATGGACGGCCAGCGCGGCTTGCTGTTCGCGCGACTTGATCGGCACGAACGTCATCGACGGCCGGGTCAGGGCTTCGCAGATCGCCGCCGCGTCCGCCGCATCGGTCTTGTTCCGCTTCACGTAGGCCTTGGCATATTGCGGCGGGATCTGCCGCACGTCATGGCCCAGGGCCTGCAGCTCCCGCGACCAGTGGTGCGCTGTCGAACACGCCTCCATGCCAACCAGGCAAGGCGGCAGCCCCTGGAAAAACGCCAGGACCTGGCTGCGCCGCAGACGCCGGCGCAGCACCACTCGGCCGGCGGCGTCCACCGCGTGCACCTGAAACACCGACTTGGCCAGGTCGAGGCCGATTGCGCTAATCTCCGTCATGGATGGCTCCCGTGATTGAGTCTTCGACAACCCAATCTTGGCACGTAGATGCCGTTAGGGGGCCATCCACCCCATCTCCCAGCCTCCTCCCACGAGGGGAGGAGGAGTTCTGTCGCGGCAGCTTCGCCCCTCCTCCCCTTTTGGGAGGAGGTCGGGTGGAGGGGGAATCACGACGATTCCAGCTCATGCACATCCCGCTCTAGGGGCGGCGAGGTCCGTGCCTAGCGCAGGATTCCGGTGTGGCCGAGCGAGTAGCGGCCGGGCTGCGGCCAGACTGCCAGGCCGTGCGGCTCGGCGCCGACCGGGATTTCCTTGACCCGGCCGCTGGTGGTGTCGATGGCGTAGACCACGTCGTCATACCGCCCTGACAGCCACAGTGTGCGACCGTCGGCGCTGACATTGCCCATGTCGGGACTGCCGCCGCCCGGGATCGGCCAGTGGGCCACGACCTTGCGCGTCGCGAAGTCGATCACCGAGACCCCGCCGGCCTTGCTGTGGCGCGGCCCGTGGACCAGGTGCGAGCCGCGGTTGGCGACGTAGAGGCGGGTGCCGTCGCGGCTGGGATAGAGGCCGTGGGCGCCGGTGCCGGTGGCGATGAAGCCGGTCTCGGTGAACGTGTCGCCGTCGATCACGAACACGCCGTCGGCATGCATGTCGGCGACGAAGAAGGTCTTGCCGTCCGGGCCGACGCGGATGTCCTGGGGCATGCCGCCCTTGGACAGCGTCAGGTAGCCCAGCACCTTGCGGTTGGCGATGTCGATCTTGACCAGATGGCCGCCGAACTCGCACGTGAAGATGGCGTAGCGGCCATCGATCGAGAAGTCGGCGTGGTTGATGCCGGGGCAGTTCGGCGCCTCGACCGAGGTCTGCATCGCCATCGTGTGGGGGTCGCGGAAGTCCAGCCGCTTGCGCGCCTCGGCGACGACAATGGCGGCCTTGCCGTCGGGCGTGAAATACATGTTGTAGGGGTCGTCGACCGGGACGGCGGTGCCGGGCTTGCCGGTGCGCGGGTCGATCGGGGTCAGGCTGCCATCGGTGCGGCCTTCGGCGTTGTTGGTCACCCACAGGGTGCGCAGGTCCCAGGCGGGCACCACATGCTGGGGGCTGCGGCCGACCGGGAAGCGGCCGACCACGCTCAACGTGGCCGGATCGATCACATAGACATCGTTCGAGCGCAGGTTCGGCACGTAGATCCGCGCCGGGTCGCGCGCCACTTCGGGCAGGATGTGGCCGCTGCCGGTCTCGCTGAAGATGTTGTGCGCGTCGACGATCGGCGGCATGCCGGGCAGGGGCGGGGCGTTGGCCGGCGTGCGCGCCGCCGGGTCCGGTGCGGTCCTGGTGGCGGCCGCCAGCTCGAAGCCGCACCATTGGGCGACATCGCTCGCCAGCGGCAGGCGGCTGGCTGCGTCGGTAGCGCCGCTGCCGGCGGACAGGGCGAAGCCCAAGCCGGCCGCGCCGATGCACAGCATCGCCAATCCCCGCCGCCGGGACCTGCGCACGGGAGCTACTGCAAACACCATCGCCTTTTGCCTCCAAGCCATGTCAGCGAGGCGGCACCCTGGGACCGATTCGGGCGGGCGGGCAATCGCGCCTATTTGCCCATTTCGTCGGCGCGCTTCTCCAGGCTCTCGGCCAGGGCGACGGGGCCGGAGCGGCGCATGAGCGACGCGAACTCGGAGCGGCGGACCGCCAGCTCACTGATCGTGCCGGTCAGGTAGACGTCGATGATCTGCCAGTCATCGGCATTGAACGGCCGGGTCAGATAGTTGAGCTTCACCGTATCGTCGCTGGTGACCAGCTTGGTTTCGACGATCTTGTCCTTGTTGTCGAGCGTCTGTTCGCCCGTGGTCTCGAACCGCTCGCCGCTGTAGCCGTCGAAGCGGCTGGCATATGTGGCGACCGAGAAGCGGGTGAAGGCCTCGACCAGCCGCTTCTGGTCGGTCGGCGACAGCTGGGTCCAGGCCTGGCCGATCGCGACGCGGGTCATGAACGGCAGGTTGAACGCGCTCGACACCACTGGCAGCAGCTTGTCGTAGCGGCCCTTGAAGCCCAGGGTCTTGGCGTTCTTCATGACGGTGATCAGCGCGTCATGGAAGCTTTCCACCGTCGCTCGCGACGACATGGCCGCCTGCGCGGGTGCGTCCATGGCCCAGCCGGCCGTGACGGCGGCGATCCCGGTCAGCACGGCCCGGCGCCGCCAGGTGAACGCAGTCATGGATCCGTCCCTCCGATCAGGCACGGGCGACGGCCGGCGCCCGTCCGAGCGCGGTCAGGGCCATGGCGATGATATGCTTCGCGTTGAGGCCGGCCTCGTCATACTGGACGGTGGGGGTCTCGTGGTCGATGAAGGCGTCGGGCAGGACCATCGGCCGGACCTTGAGGCCGGTGTCCAGCAGTCCGGACATCGCCAGGAACTGCAGCACGTGGCTGCCGAACCCGCCGATCGATCCTTCCTCGATGGTGATCAACACCTCGTGGGTCTGGGCCAGGCGGCGCACCAGGTCCTCGTCCAGGGGCTTGGCGAAGCGGGCGTCGGCCACGGTGGTCGACAGGCCGCGTGCGGCCAGGTCGTCGGCCGCCTTCAGGCATTCCTGCAGGCGGGCGCCCAGGCTCAGCAGCGCCACCGTGGTGCCTTCGCGCAGGACGCGGCCGCGTCCGATCGCCAGCGGCGTGCCGCGCGCCGGCAGCTCGCGGCCGCCGATACCCTCGCCGCGCGGGTAACGCACCGCCGACGGGCGGTCGTCGATCGCGGCCTGCGTTGCGACCATGTCCATCAGCTCGAACTCGTCGGCCGCGGCCATCACCACGAAGCCGGGCAATGAGGCGAGATAGGTGATGTCGAAGCTGCCGGCGTGGGTGGCGCCGTCGGCACCGACTAGGCCGGCGCGGTCGATCGCGAAGCGCACCGGCAGGCCCTGGATGGCCACGTCGTGGACCACCTGGTCGTAGGCGCGCTGCAGGAAGGTCGAGTAGATCGCGCAGAACGGCTTCATGCCCTCGGTCGCCAGGCCGGCGGCGAAGGTCACGGCGTGCTGCTCGGCGATGCCGACGTCGAAGCACCGGGTCGGGAACTTGTCGGCGAACTGGTTGAGGCCGGTGCCCGACGGCATGGCCGCGGTGATCGCGACGACACGGGCGTCGGCCTCGGCCTCGGCGATCAGCGCCTTGGCGAAGACGCCGGTGTAGCTGGGTGCCTTGGCGGCCGACTTGGCTTGGGCGCCCGAGACCACGTCGAACTTGGTGACGCCGTGATACTTGTCGGCCGACTGCTCGGCCGGGGCATAGCCCTTGCCTTTCTGGGTCACGACATGGATCAGGATCGGGCCGGGATCCTCCCAGTCGCGGGCGTTGCGCAGCACCGGCAGCAGATGGTCCAGGTTGTGGCCGTCGATCGGGCCGACGTAATAGAAGCCGAGCTCCTCGAACAGCGTGCCGCCGCCCAGCGTGCGGGCATATTCCTCGGCCTTGCGCGCGGCCACGCCCAGGGGCTTGGGCAGGAAATGCGCGACATTGCTGGCCAGATGGCGCAGCGACCGGTACGAGGTCGACGACACCAGCCGCGAGAGATAGGCGCTCATGCCGCCCACCGGCGGCGCGATCGACATGTCGTTGTCGTTCAGGATCACGATCAGCCGGTGCGGCATCGAGCCGGCGTTGTTCATGGCCTCGTAGGCCATGCCCGCGCTCATGGCGCCGTCGCCGATCACCGCGATCACGTTGTTGTGCCGGCCGGCCAGGTCGCGCGCGACCGCCATGCCCAGGCCGGCCGAGATCGAGGTCGAGCTGTGCGCCGCGCCGAACGGGTCGTAAGGACTCTCCGACCGCTTGGTGAAGCCCGACAGGCCGCCGCCCTGGCGCAGGGTGCGGATGCGGTCGCGCCGGCCGGTCAGGATCTTGTGCGGATAGGCCTGGTGCCCGACGTCCCAGATCAGCCGGTCGGCCGGCGTCTCGAACACGTGATGGAGCGCCACCGTCAGCTCGACGACTCCGAGGCCGGCCCCCAGATGGCCGCCGGTCTTGGAGACGGCGTCGATGGTCTCGGCCCGGAGCTCGTCCGCTACCTGCTTCAGCTGCTCGACGGACAGGTTCCGCAGATCCGCCGGACAGGCGATTCGGTCAAGCAACGGGGTATGGACAGTCAAATCGGTGTCTCCTGTTCCAAGGCGGGCGGCCGCCAGGCGCCGATCGGGGCGCGGCGACAAACCCTAGTGATGTCGGCGCGCCGGTTCAAGGCAAGCCGACAGGTCAAGCCGGCGGCCGACCGGGGCGGACAGTCCGGGCCCGCGCACGCCGGGCATGCCGAAACAAGGGTTTAGCTTCTGTGACTTTTCACTTAGTCTCCGCGCCCGGGCTACGCTGCACTGCAGCGAGGCCAGGGGTTCAGCGACGAGGTGACCGTGTCGGTTCCACTCCACCAGCAGCTTCGCGTCGGCGCCTACGTCGTCAAGCAGCATCTCAAGCGCAACAAACGATATCCCCTGGTGCTGATGCTGGAGCCCCTGTTCCGGTGCAACCTGGCCTGTGCCGGCTGCGGCAAGATCGATTATCCCGACGAGATCCTGAATCAACGGCTGTCGGTCGCCGAATGCCTGGAGGCGGTCGACGAGTGCGGCGCGCCGGTGGTCTCGATCGCCGGCGGCGAGCCGCTGCTGCACAAGGAGCTCGACCAGGTGGTTGCGGGCATCGTCGCCCGCAAGAAGTTCGTCTATCTGTGCACCAACGCGCTGCTCATGCCCAAGCAGCTGGACCGCTTCAAGCCCAGCCCGTTCTTCACCTGGTCGGTGCATCTGGACGGCGACCGCGAGGCGCATGACAAGGCCGTGTGCCAGGCCGGCGTCTACGACCGCGCGGTCGAGGCGATCCGCCTCGCCAAGGCCAAGGGGTTCCGGGTCAACATCAACTGTACCTTGTTCGACGGTGCCGATCCCGAGCGGGTGGCGGGTTTCTTCGACGACGTGATGGCGCTGGGCGTCGACGGCATCACCGTGGAATTTCATGCACTCCGGCCTGTTCCTGGACTTCCTGGCCGGCAACCAGAGCTATCGCTGCACCCCGTGGGGCAACCCCACGCGCAACTATTTCGGCTGGCAGCGGCCCTGCTATCTGATCGGCGAAGGCTACGCCCGGACCTTCCGCGAGCTGATGGAGACCACCGACTGGGACGCCTACGGTACCGGCAACTACGAAAAATGCGCCAATTGCATGGTGCATAGCGGCTATGAGGCGACCGCGGTCATGGATGCGGTCAGCCGCCCGCTGAAGGCACTCGATGTGGCCGTGCGCGGCATCCGCACCGAGGGCGGGATGGCGCCCGAGATCGCGCTCGATCGCCAGCGGCCGGCCGACTATGTGTTCAGCCGCCATGTCGAGCAGGCGCTGACGCACCTGGCCCACAAGCCGCGCGGCCTAAGGCCCGCGCGCGAGCTCGCGGGCAGCGCCGACTAGGGCGGCGCGCGCGCGCCCGGTCGCCAGCGCCAGGCGCAGCAGCGCCGGCAGCTGGCCGGGGCGG
>CAZEFK010000042.1:0-39347 GCA_964511405.1 uncultured Comamonadaceae bacterium
CGCCACCGTGCTGCAGCAGAAGCTGTCGCAGCTGCCGGGGGTCGGGCAGGTGATCCTGGGCGGCAGCTCGCTGCCGGCGGTGCGGGTCGAGATCAACCCCCACGCCCTGTTCAAGTACGGCATCGGCCTGGAGGACGTGCGCGCCGCCCTGGCCGCAGCCAACGCCAACAGCCCCAAGGGGGCCATCGAGGTCGGCGGGCGCCGCTACCAGGTCTACACCAACGACCAGGCGACCAAGGCCGACCAGTACCGCGACCTGGTGGTCGGACACCGCAACGGCTCGGCCGTGCGGCTGCGCGACCTCGCCGAGGTGGACGATTCGGTCGAGGACCTGCGCAACCAAGGCCTGGCCAACGGCAAGGCCTCGGTGCTGGTGCTGATCTCGCGCCAGCCGGCCGCCAACATCATCGAGCTGGTCGACCGGGTGCGCGCGCTGCTGCCCGAGCTGCGAGCCTCGATCCCGCCCGACATCGACCTGGAGGTCGCCGCCGACCAGACCGCCAGCATCCGGGCCTCGCTCGCCGACGTGCAGCGCGCGCTGCTGATCGCGACGGCGCTGGTGGTGCTGGTGGTGTTCGCGTTCCTGCGCAGCCCGCGCGCCACCTGGATCCCGGCGGTCGCGGTGCCGGTGTCGCTGCTCGGCACCTTCGGCGCCATGTACCTGCTGGGCTACAGCCTGGACAACCTATCGCTGATGGCGCTGACCATCTCGACCGGTTTCGTGGTCGACGACGCCGTGGTGGTGCTGGAGAACGTGACCCGGCACATGGAAGCCGGCATGCCGCGCCGCCAGGCGGCGCTCCGAGGCGCGCGCGAGGTCAGCTTCACGGTCCTGTCCATGAGCCTGTCGCTGATCGCGGTGTTCACGCCGATCCTGCTGATGGGCGGCATCTTCGGCCGGCTGTTCCGCGAGTTCGCCATGACCATCTCGATCGCCATCGGCGTGTCGATGGTGGTCTCGCTGACCACGACCCCGATGATGTGCGCACTGCTGCTGCGCTTCGGCCCCGAGCGCCGCCACGGCCTGATATACCGGTGGAGCGAGGCAGCCTTCGACGGCATGCTGGCGGCCTATCGCGTGACCCTGGGCTGGGCGCTGCGCCACACCCGGATCACCGCCTTGAGCCTGGTCGCGACTGTGGTGTTCGCGATCTTTCTGTTCGGCGCCCTGCCCAAGAGCTTCCTGCCGCAGCAGGACAACGGCACCTTGTTCGGCGGCATCCAGGCCGACCAGAGCATCTCGTTCCAGTCGATGCGCCAGAAGCTGGTCCAGTTCATCGGCCTGATCGAGGCCGACCCGGCGGTCGCCGGGGTGGTCGCCTTCACCGGCGGCGGCGCGACCAACTCCGGCTTCGTCTATGTCACGCTCAAGCCGCTGGCGCAGCGCCACCGCCTGACGTCCGACCAGGTGATCCAGCGCCTGCGCCCGCAGCTGGCCAAGGTCGCCGGCGCCACGCTGTTCCTGCAGGCGGCCCAGGGTTTCCGCGCCGGCGGCCGGCAGAGCAATGCCCAGTACCAGTACACGCTGCAGTCGGACGACCTGCAGGAACTCCGGACCTGGGGGCCGAAGCTGGTGCAGGCGCTGCAGCAGGTGCCCGATGTCGTCGACGTCAACAGCGACCAGCAGGATCACGGGCTGGAGACCGACCTGGTGATCGACCGCGCCACCGCCGCGCGCCTGGGGCTCAAGGCCAGCCAGATCGACAACACGCTCTACGACGCGTTCGGACAACGGCAGGTCTCGACCATCTATGCCGCGCTCAACCAGTACCACGTGGTCATGGAGGTGGCGCCCGAATACCGGGAGAACCCGGAAGCGCTGCGCGAGATCTATGTCAGCACCGCAGGCGGCGCGGTGTCCGGCACTCAGGCGACCAACGCCGTGGCCGGCACCACGGCGGCTGCGGCCGGCCGCACCCCAGCCACGACCCAGGCGGCTACGGCGGCGGCGGTGGCCGCCGACACCGCCCGCAACCGGGCAACCAACCAGATCGCCACGGTCGGCCATGGCAGCGCCTCGACCGGATCGGCGGTCAGCACCACGCCGGAGACCATGGTGCCGCTGTCGGCCTTCGTCCATTTCGGGCCCGGCACGGCGCCGCTGTCGGTCAGCCATCAAGGCCAGTTCGTCGCGACCACGCTGTCGTTCAATGTGCCGCCGGGCAAGTCGCTGAGCGACGCGGTCAATGCCATCGACGGCACCATGAACCGCATCGGCGTGCCGGCCGACATCCACGGCGCCTTCGCCGGCAACGCCCAGGTCTTCCAGCAGTCGCTGGCCAATCAGCCGATCCTGATCGGCTCAGCCCTACTGGCTATCTATATCGTGCTGGGCATCCTCTACGAGAGCTACATCCATCCGATCACGATCCTGTCGACCCTGCCCTCGGCCGGCGCCGGGGCGGCGATCGCGCTGCTGGTGACCGGCACCGAGCTCAGCATCATCGCCGTGCTCGGCGTCATCCTGCTGATCGGCATCGTCAAGAAGAACGCCATCATGATGATCGACTTCGCGCTGGCGGCCGAGCGCGCCCGCGGCCTCGCGCCGCGCCAGGCCATCTTCGAGGCCTGCCTGCTGCGCTTCCGGCCGATCATGATGACCACGCTCGCGGCGCTGCTCGGCGCCCTGCCGCTGGCGATCGGCCTGGGCGAGGGCGCCGAGCTGCGCCGTCCGCTCGGCATCTCGATCGTCGGCGGCCTGATCGTCAGCCAGATCCTGACCCTGTACACGACCCCGGTGGTCTATCTGTATCTCGACCGCCTGCGCATCCGCGGCGGCCGCGCCCGCCGCGCCCCGCGGTTGCTGCCGGAGGGCGGCGCGTAATGGCGCTTGGCCGCCCAGCCTTGGCAATCACGCTCGCCCTGGCTCTCGCCGGGTGCATGGTCGGCCCAGACTACCAGAAACCCGCCGCGATCGTGCCTGCGGGCTTCAAGGAAGCCGCCGGCTGGAGGCCGGCGATCCCGCAGGACGCGGCCGACCGCGGCCGCTGGTGGGCGATCTACCACGATCCGGTGCTGGACCAGCTGGAGGCCCAGGTCGCGGTCTCGAACCAGAGCCTGAAGGCCTCGGAGGCGGCGTTCCGCCAGGCGCGGGCGCTGGTCGGCGAGTCAGGCGCCAGCCTGTTCCCGACGCTGGCCGTCACGCCGTCGGCCACGCGCAGCGGCGGCGGCCGGACCAAGCCCCGGACCAGCTACGAGCTTAGCGGGGACGCGAGCTGGGTGATCGACCTGTGGGGGCGCATCCGCCGCCAGGTCGAGGGCGACCTTGCCAGCGCCCAGGCCAGCGCCGGCGACCTCGCCTCGGCCCGGCTGTCGGCCCAGGCGGCGCTGGCCTCCGACTATTTCCAGCTGCGCGGCCGGGATGCCCAGCTCGACCTGCTGAATGCCGCCGTCGAGGCCTACAAGCAGTCGCTGGCGATCGCCACCAACCAGTACCAGGCCGGCATCGTCTCGCGCGCCGACGTCGTGACGGCGCAGACCCAGCTCGACACCACCCAATCGCAGGCGGTCGCCGTCGGCGTGCAGCGGGCGCAGCTGGAGCATGCGATCGCGGTGCTGATCGGCAAGCCGCCGGCCGAGCTCACCATCGCCAAGGCGCCGCTGGCGACCACGGTGCCGGTGGTGCCGGCCGGCCTGCCCTCGACGCTTCTGGAGCGCCGGCCCGACATCGCCGCCGCCGAGCGGCGCATGGCCGTGGCCAACGCCCAAGTCGGCGTGGCCACCGCGGCGTTCTTCCCGACCCTGACGCTGTCGGCCTCGGGCGGCTTTTCGGGCAGCGCGCTCGGCACCCTGCTCCGGGCCTCCGACAGCCTGTGGTCACTGGGCGGCAGCCTGGCCCAGACGGTCTTCGACGGCGGCCTGCGCCGCAGCGAGCTGGCGGCCGCGCGCGCGACCTATGACGAGGCGGTGGCGACATACCGGCAGACCGCGCTGACCGGCTTCCAGCAGGTCGAGGACCAGCTGGCGTCCTTGCGCATCCTGGAGGAGCAGGCTGGGCTGCAGGACCGCGCCGTGGCCTCGGCGCGCGAGGCCGAGCGCCTCCAGCTCAACCAGTACCGCGCCGGCACCGCCGCCTACACCGCCGTGATCACGGCGCAGCAGACCGCCCTCGGCAACGAGGAGACCGCGGTCACCATCCTGCAGGACCGGCTGGTCGCCAGCGTCGGCCTGGTCCAGGCGCTGGGCGGCGGCTGGAACGCCTCGGCCCTGCCCAACCAGGTCGATCTGGACGACCCGCTGGCCTTCGTGGGCGGCAGCGCGCCGAAGCCGTAGCTATGGGAGCTCCTGCGTAGTCTCGTCCCGGGCCGTGAATGACGAACACCCGTCAGCGACGTACACCACCCGGCCATCAGCCGGGCTCGCAGCGGACAGGCACACGCCGTAGTCGGACAGGGCGCCCCACCCATCGATCCACGCAAAGCATGCGCAGTCTCGACAGCGCCCGAGCGACCGCTCACCGGGCCGCTCTCCCCAGCGCTTGGCGACCGCGTCAGCGAGGTCGTAGGCGGCCTGTTCCTTGGGCGACAATTCGAACGGGCGACTATCGGGTGGCTTGATGCCGGCGTGATCTATGTACGCGCCGCTCGGGAGCTGGACGCACCATTGCGGCTCCCCGGTGACGGTCGCCATCGTGCGCAGGCAATGACCGTTCGAGAAGCGGACGATGAGTTCCGGCACATCGCCCTCGCGCCGCAGGCTCGCGACGGTGGCGCCGATCAGGCTCTGGAAACCTCGGTCGATCTCATGGGCGGTATTCGAGCCGCCATATAGGACGGACGCGCCGTCTTCGACGCGCCAATCGTACTCGATCCAAATGCAGGCTTCGCCCCGATCGTCGAGCCGGCGCCGATCTCGTTTGCTGAACACAGGCGAAAGACGGCCAAGCTCCACGAACAGCGTCGCGCCATAGCCCTTCCAGGCGTGCGATACCGGCAGTCCGAGCAGCGGGCGAACCAATTCCGAGAAATCAACCATTGCTTGTTCTGGCTTTATCGCGGGGCCGCGACGGTCTCATGTAGCGGTCGCACCGGGCAAGCTTATGGGTCTCCTAGTCACAAGCGCGTAACATCTCATCATCGATAATCGATGCTATCCTGCCGCGGTGACTCCCATGGCTTGCCTCCGGCGCGTCGCCGCGCTCCTGTGCGCCCTGCTTGCCGGCGCGGTGTCGGCGCGGGCCGCGGATCGCGTGACCTGGCTGGTCACCGATTTCCCGCCGGTCTTCATCCTGCACGGGGCGCAACGGGGCACCGGCGTCGGCGACCGCACCATGGCCTGGTTCCAGCAGCGCCTGCCTGATTTCGAGCATGAGACGCAGACGGTGCCGCTGCAGCAGGTCTGGCAGGCCCTGGGGCAGGCCGACGGCCGCTGCTATGCCGCAGCGGTCAAGAGCCCCGGCCGCGAAGCGGCGGCCCTGTTCTCGGCCCAGGTCTATTGGAGCCCGACGGCGCGCATCCAGATCCGCAAGGCCGACAGGGCGCGGTTCGAGCCCTATCTCGCCGGCGGGCGCGCCATTGACCTCGACCGGTTGCTGGCCGGCCCCCTCACCGGCGGCGTCGTCCGCGGCCGGGCCGACGTCTCGCGGGCCGCCGCCCGCTTCGCCGACAAGCCGGCCGTCGTCGCCGCCGACGACGCGGCGACGCTGTTCCGCCGGCTCAATGCCGGCGACCTCGACTGGATCCTCTCTTATCCCTGGGAATCCTGGTACCTGGCGTCGACCCTCGGGCTCGCGGCCCCGACCGAGGCGCTGCCGGTCGCCGGCGAGCCGAAATACTTGGCCGCCCATTTCGCCTGCTCGAACCAGCCGCTCGGCCGCCGGATCATCGCCGCCATCGACCGCGTCATCGCCGAGGCCGGCCGGCCGCCGCCCTATTTCGAGTTCGCCCGCACCTGGACGGACCCCCAGACGGTCGCCGACATCCTGCATGACGCGTTTGGACAGTGACCCTCAGGCAACCGGGCGCCACCGGCCAACGGGACGCGGGCGCCCTCGCCGGCCCTGCCAAGCCGCTTGCGCCACCCACCCGGCCAGCACCGCGCCCGCCCCGAAGCCAACCGCCGCCAGCCCCGGCCAGGCCAGCAGGGCCAGGCGGTCGGCGATCTCGGGCAGGCGGTCGAGGCACAGCGCGCCGTCGAACCGGAACAGCTTGTCGTCGCCCTTGGTCGCACAGCCGGCATAGAGCGCCGCCTCCGACCACAGCGCTATCACCTGGAACAGGGCGGCGTAGGCCAGGAGCGCGATCAGCACCGGCCGCGCCCGCGGCCGCTCCAGGATCGCGGCGGCGCCCAACCCAAGGGCGGGCGCGGTCCAGGGCGCCAGGATGTGCAGGTACCAGCCGGGCGTGTTGCCGTTGCCGTTGGTCGCGACCCCGATCAGCACGTGATAGCCGAGGCCGGCACCGAACGCCGCCGCCAGCAGCACGAACAGCCAGCCGGGATCGGCCAGCGGGCGCCGCCGCTGGCGCCCAAGGAAGGCGGCGAGCAGCCAGCCGGCCAGCGCCAGCAGCGGCAGATGCAGCAGGGGCGGCAGGCGGGTCAGCGACCAGGTCCCGGCCCACGACCAGGACGCGATCGTCGCCGCCAGGCCGCGCGCGACGGCATAGGCCGAGCCGTGCGCCGCCAGCCCGGCCCACAGCCCGCCCTGGGCGGCCAGACGGATGACGTCGTCGCTGCCGGTCGGCGCGCCGAAGGCCAGGGCCATGGCGAGGTACCAGCCGCCGCCCAGGGCCAGCGCCGGCAGCAGCAGCCAGCCCAGCCGGCGCCCGCCGCCGGCCAGCGCCAGCCACAGCGCTGAAGCGGCCGTGATCGGCAGGAAGAAGGCCTTGGTCAGCAGCCCCAGGCCCAGCACCACGCCGGCCGCGGCCAGCCGGCCCCGGCCGATGTCGGGCGGCCGGGCGCCGACCAACAGCCAGGCGAGCGCGCCTGATAACAGCAGGCAGAGCGAATCGTTGCCCAGGCGCATGAACTCCGGGAACAGCTGCGGTAGCGCCAGCGGATAGAGGCCGAAGCCCAGTAGCGCCCCCGGGCGCCCGCGCCAGGCCTGCAGCCCCAGGGCCAGCCCGGCGATCGCCAGCGCCGCCGAGGCCAGCCGCAGCGCCAGGAGCTGCGACAGCAGCGGCAACCGGTCGGTGATCCGGGTCAGCGGCGCCAGGACCAGGTAGTAGAGCGGCGGATGCTGGGCCTGCCAGTTCGGCGCGTCGGTCGGCCGGAAGCCGGGCCGGTCCCCCTGCTCGCGCTCGGCCGTGCGGAAGCGGTCGACCCGGTCCGGCGCCTCGAAGAAGCGGCGATAGACCCGGTCGTCGCGGTCGAAGGGCGGCTCCAGCGACCCGTAGGGCACCGGGCCCGGCCAGTCGACCACGGCGCGGTCCAGGCCGCTGGCGCCATAGCGCGGGATCGTGCCGGTGTCGGCGACCTGGCGCAGGCTCGAGTAGTGCGCGGTTTCGTCGAAGCCCTCGAAGGGCGGCAGCAGCGCGACGTGGCCGAGCCCGATCAGCGCGATCGCCGCCAGCAGCAGCCAGCGCATCACGGCTGCAAGGCCCGCACGGCGGCCTCGCAGCGCCGGGCGACCTCGGCCCAGCCGGCGCGGTCGTTGGCGACGTCGGCAAAGCTCAGCGCCGGGCCGATCGCCAGGGTCAGGCGCGCCGGCCGCGGCCAGCGGCGATCGGGCGGCAGGGCGGCAAAGGCCCCGTCCAGCCAGCACGGCACCACCGGCACCGGCGTGCCGGCGACGAAGGTGCCGATGCCGGCGCGGAAGCGGGCCATGACACCGTCGCGGGCGCGCGTGCCTTCCGGGAACAGGATCAGGATCAGCCCGTCCTCGGCCAGGCGGGCGCGCAGCAGGGCGAGGTCGTCGGCGGTCGTGCCCTGGCGCCGGATCGGCAGGGCATTGACGAAGAAGGCGGCGAACGCCGCCGCCGCGGTCGAGGTGAAGAAGGTGTCGCCGGCCGCCAGCGGGCAGGCGCGGTCGGCCAGCCGCCAGGGCAGCGCCGCCGCCAGGGTCAGGGCGTCGAGATGGCTCGCATGGTTGGCGATCATCACGAAGGGCGGCTCGGGCAAGTGCGCGCGACCGGTCACGGTCAGCCGATGGACCCAGCGCAGGTAGCGGCGCACCAGCAGCCACCAGACGAACCGCGTCGCGGTCCCGACCAGGCCCCATTCCCGGGCGCGGCTGGTCAGCCGCCGCCGCGGCGAAAGGTCGATGTCGCGCGCGGGCTTGAGCTGCCAGTCCACGGGCTAAAACAGGATGCGCTTGGGCTGGTCCAGCCCGAAGCCGACGAAGTAGCCGACATAGTGGAAGGCCGCCGGCGCCACCAGCAGCAGGCTGTTGAAGCGGTCCAGGACGCCGCCGTGGCCGGGGATGGCCTGGCCGATGTCCTTGATCCCGATGTCGCGCTTGATCGACGACAGCATCAGGTCGCCGAACTGGGCGCCGATGCCGACCAGGACGCCCAGCCCGATCAGCGTCAGCGGCGCGGCCATGGCGGTGCCGGCAAACACCGGCCAGGCCAGCAGGGCCACGACCGCCGTGGTCAGCACCAGGGCGCCGGCCGCGCCCGACAGGGTCTTGTTCGGACTGGTCCGCGGCAGCAGCTTGGGCCCGCCCAGGCTCTTGCCGACGGTGAAGGCCAGCACGTCGCTCAACGCCACCGCGAACAGCAGCAGCAGCACGATCGGCCGGTAGTTGCGGTCGTTGGCCATGTAGCCCAGATGGCCCAGGCCGGCGCCGAACAGCATGTAGGCGACCGTCGCCAGCGCCACCCGCTGCAGATAGCCCTGCGGCCGGTCGAAGGGGATGGTCGCGATCAGCAGCACGCTGACCGACAGCGGCATCAGCGCCATGAAGAAATTGTACCAGTGGTCGAGCGCCGCCAGGTTGGTGACCAGGATCGCCAGCACCAGCATGCCGGTGACCATGCGGACGCGGAACAGCCCGGTGGCGCGCGCGAACTCGTGCAGGCACAGCAGGCCGAGCACCGTGACCGCGGCGATGGTCCAGACCCGGCCGGCCAAGACAGGCGCCAGCATGCACGGGATCAGCAGCGCCCACGAGCCGAGCCGGGCCCACAGCTCGCGCCGCAGCGCCGGGCCGATCCGGCCGAGGGCGCCGAGCGCCAGGATGATCAGCGCCGCCGCCGCCAGCCCGCCGACCGCGCCGGCCGTGATCCAGCGCGTGACCGGGTGCGCGAAGGCGACGTCGAGGCCGTCGATCATGGCGCCACCTGCAGCGCGGCGGCGATGCGCCAGACCCGGCGGACCGCCGTGGCGGCGGCCCCGGCGGTGATCACCGCGAGCGCCAGGGCCGGCAGGTCCCAGCCCGCCAGCAGCGGCCGGCGCAGTGCCGGGACCACGGCGCAAGCGACCGCGACGCCGGTCGCCAGCGCCATGCGCTGCTGCTTGGCCATCGGGCCGGAAAAGTCGCTGGGGCCGCCGGCGCCCCGCCCTACCGCCCGGACATAGGCGGTGGCCATGGCCGCCAGGGACGCCGCCAGCCCGAGCGCCCAGCCGCCTGAGCCGGCCAGGCCCAGCCCGACCAGCACGGCGGTGTCGGAGACGCGGTCGGGCAGCTCGTTGTACAGCTCGCCGAGCGGCGAGGCGGTGCCGCTGCCGACCGCCACCATGCCGTCGAGCAGGTTGGCCGCCAGGCGCAGCTGGATCAGCAGCGCCGCCAGCAGCCAGGCCGCGGCCGCGCTGTCCGGCCAGGCGCCGGCCGCGGCGCAGGCGCCGCCCGCTGCCAGCCCGCAGGCCATGCCCGCGACCGAGATGGCATTGGCCGAGACACGCCGGCGCACCAGCCAATCCGCGGCGCGCTGCGCGATGGGCAATTGCCGGGCCGCAATCGGCCGCCGATGGGACAGGTCGCTCAAATGCCCTCCGCGCTTGCCGCACGGTAGCATGAGGGCGCGGCACAGGGCGACTTGCCAAGATCGGGATCCGTTGACGGGACCACCGCCCCTGGTTACGGTCGCCCTTGTGATGATCCAGGGTGGAAGCCGGTGAAAGTCCGGCGCGGTCGCGCCACTGTGACCGGCTCGGCGTAAGACGGTCGAGCTGGAAGCCAGACCCGCCCAGCGATCATTTCTCGCCGAATGAGACGCGTCATCTCAGGAGAGTCCCCGATGTCGACCACCACCTTCACCCCGTCCGCCGCTCCCGTGGCCATTCCCGTTCGGGAGATCGTGCCGTGGGCGGTGTTCGGCGGCCTGCTGCTGCTCCTGGCCCTCTATTTCATCGGCGCGGAGCAAGGCGCCACGTCGCTGATTTCGGGCCTGTCCGTGCACGAGTTCGTGCATGACGGCCGCCATCTGCTCGGCTTTCCCTGCCACTGACCAGCGACGGCAACCCACCCCGCCCCCGGTAGGGCGGCGTGGGGCCTGAAGGATTGTCCGGATCATGGTGGGACCGCTTCTCCTGCGCGGGATGCTGGTGGGCATCCTCGCGGGCTTGCTCTGCTTTGGCTTCCTGAAGCTGGTCGGCGAGCCCCAGGTCGACCGCGCCATCGCCTTCGAAACCCGGATGGACGAGGCCAAGGCCGCCGCCCGCAAGGCTGCGGGCATGGCCATGGACGAGCCGGAGCCCGAGCTGGTGAGCCGCGAGGTCCAGGCCGGCATCGGCCTGTTCACGGGAGTCGCCGTCTACAGCGCGGCGATCGGCGGCCTATTCGCCCTGGTCTTCGCGGCTGCCCACGGTCGCGTGGGGCGCGCCGGCCCCCGGACCGTCTCCGCGCTGCTGGCCCTCGCCGGGTTCGTCGCGGTCCATGTCGTGCCGAGCCTCAAATACCCGGCGAGCCCGCCGTCGGTCGGCGCGCCCGAGACCATCGGCCTGCGCACCGCGCTCTACTTCACCATGATCGCGGCATCGCTGGCGGCCATGGCCGGCGCCGCGGTGCTGCGCCGTCGGCTTCTGGCTCGGTTCGGCGATTGGGACGCGGCGCTGATGGCCGCCGGCGCCTATCTCGTCGTCGTGACCGTGGTTGCGTCGGCCCTGCCGGCCGTCAACGAGGTGCCGGAGCAATTCCCGGCCGTCGTGCTGTGGCAGTTCCGCGTGGCGTCGCTGGGCTCGCAGGCGATCCTGTGGGCGACGCTCGGCGTCGGGTTCGGGATGTTGACCGAGCGCGCCGGACGCGGCCGGCGCTGGCCGGCGGCGGCATAGGGGTTGGCCCGGCCTGGCGGGACGACCCGGCTCGACCTGGTGTCCCACGCGTCGACGGCCGCGCTGCGGGCCGCGGCCTTTCCGGCCGGGGAGCCGCTGGACGACCACGGCCGGCGGGCAGTGGCGGGCCTGGCTCCGATCCCGGCCCCGGCCCAGTGCTGGTCCAGTCCCGCACCGGCCGCCCGCGATACCGCGGCGGGGCTCGGGCTGGATGCCGCAGTCGACCCGATGCTGCGCGACTGCGACTATGGCCGATGGGCCGGACGGCCCTTCGCCGACGTGCTGGCCACCGAGCCGGACGCGGCAGCGCTCTGGCTGCAGGATCCCGCCGTGGCGCCGCATGGCGGCGAACCGATGGCGGACCTGCTCCAGCGCGTGTCGGCGTGGCTCGACGACAAGATGCGCAGCGGCGGGGCGATCCTGGCGGTCACCCATGCCGCCGTGCTGCGCGCCGCCGTCCTGCACGTCCTTGGCGCCGGCTGGGGCGCCTTCCGGCAGATCGACGTGCCGCCGCTCTGCCGACTGAGGCTCAGCGGCACCGGCGAACGCTGGACGTTGACCGCCCTCGCGCCGCTGCCGCGATTGGTCCCGGACTCGGGCTCATCGCTGTAGCAGCGACTCGAAGCTGTCGAGGATGGCCACGGCGCCCGTGAAATCATGGCCGGCGTTCAATCCGTGCCGGATCGCGACGCACGGGCACCCGGCAGCGACCGCGGCCTGCACGCCCGACTCGGAATCCTCGAACACGACCACTTGGTCCGGCATCAGGCCCAGCCGCTCCAGCGACAGCCGGTAGGGCTCGGGGTCGGGCTTGTGGCGCGTCACGTCCTCCTGGGACACGATCGTCGCGAAGGGCGGGACATCGAGCTTCGACAGGATCCGGTCGACGGTCCAGCGCGCCGCCGAGCTGACCAGGCCCGACCGCACGCCGCGCGCCGCCGACCAGTGCAGCAGCGCCACCGCGCCCGCGGTCGCCGCGAGCTCGGTATCCAGCAGGTCCAGATAGGCGGCGCGGAACCGCGCATTGAACGCCGCCGGATCGGGATCGATGCCGCCGGCCTGGAAGAAGTGCCGGGTCACTGCGGCCCAGCTCTGCCCCATGACCGCGGCATAGAGCGCCGCCTCGACCGCGGCGCCGTAGCTGCCGCAGGCGGCGGCGAGCGCCCGGCCCTTCAGCGGCTCGCTGGTGACCAGCGTGCCGTCCATGTCGAACAGCAGCGCCCGGGCGGCGGCGATCGCGGTCACGACCCGATCAGGCCCAGCTGCGGGCTCGACGGTTCGGCGTGGTCCAGGCGCGGGATGCGGCCGCCGGCGCGCGCGGCCAGCCCGGCCTCGACCGCCAGGCCCAGGGCGCGGGCCATCGCGACCGGATCGTGGGCCTTGGCGACGGCGGTGTTGGCGAGCACGCCGGCGCAGCCCAGCTCCATGGCCAGCGCCGCGTCGGAGGCGGTGCCGATGCCGGCGTCCAGGATCACCGGCACCGGACTCCGGGCGCAGATGCGGGCGATGGCGCGCGGGTTCTCGATGCCCTGGCCCGAGCCGATCAGGGCGCCCAGCGGCATCACCGCGGCGCAGCCGGCGTCGGCGAGGCGGCGGCACACGACCGGATCCTCGGTGCAATAGGGCAGCACCGTGAAGCCGTCCTGGACCAGCAGGGACGCCGCCTCCACCAACTGGCCGACGTCGGGATAGAGGGTCTCACGGTCGCCGATCAGCTCCAGCTTGATCCAGTCGGTGCCCAGCGCCTGGCGCGCCAGGCGCGCGGTCAGCACGGCG
Organism: uncultured Comamonadaceae bacterium; assembly: GCA_964511405.1. GTDB lineage: Bacteria > Pseudomonadota > Alphaproteobacteria > Elsterales > Elsteraceae > CAZEFK01. The sequence goes on from CAZEFK010000042.1 coordinate 12,925, forward strand.
TCGCGCACGGTGGTGCAGCCGGCGGTGTTGGGCAAGAGGCGCCAGCGGCCGCCGAGCGCGTCGAGCAGCCCGGCGCCGGCGCGCCCCAGGTCGATGCGCCGGATCGATACCGTTACGACCTCGGCGCCGCTGGCGACCAGCGCGTCCAGCAGCACCTGCTGGCTGGGATAGCCCGCGGTGCCCAGCAGCAGGCGCGAGCCCAGGCTCACGCCGCCGATGCTCAGCTCAGCCGCCATAATAGGCCCGCACCACATCGATCTCGTCGCCCTCGGCCAGCGCTGTACCGGCCCACGCCTCGGGCAGCACCACGGCACCGTTGCGGGCCGCCGCGACGCCGCGGGCGTCCGGGTCGATGCCGAGGGTGGCGAGCAGCTCGGCCAGGGTCGCCGCCGCGACCGCCTGAACAGCGCCATTGAGCCTGACCCGGGTCATGCCGCCGCCTGCGCGAACCGGGTCAGCGCGAAGGGCTGGGCCCAGTCCGGCAGCCCGCCGTCCAGGACCGATGCCGCCAGCGCCGCCGCCGTCACCGGCGCCAGCAGGATGCCGTTGCGGAAATGGCCGGTCGCGAGCTGCAGCCCGGGCACCGGCGTCGGCCCCAGGATCGGCGCGTCGTCGGGCGAGCCCGGGCGGACTCCGGTCCACATCTCGTCGACGGCCAGGTCCTCGGTCGCCGGCAGCGCGCGCCAGGCCATGTCGAGCAGGCTCAGCACGCCGCCGGCGGTGAGGTCGCGGTCGAACCCGCGCTCCTCGACCGTGGCGCCGACCAGCAGCCGACCGTCGCGGCGCGGCACCAGATAGCCACCGCGCAGCCGCACCACATGGCGCAGCAGGGGGGCGGCGGCGTCCATGCGCAGCGCCAGGATCTGGCCTTTGACCGGGCGCACCGGAGGGCGCGCCGAGGCGGGCAGGCCGGGCAGATCAGGCGTCCAGGCGCCTGCTGCGACCACCACCTGGTCCGCCTGGCGCAGCCGGTCGGTGCGGACACCGACGGCACGGCCGCCCTGGACCTCCAGCGCGGCCTCGCCGCCTTCGTGGAGCCGCCCGCCTGATGCGGCAAAGGCGGTGATCAGCGCCGGCACCAAGCGCCGCGTGTCGACCTGATGGTCGCCGGGGCTCAGGACCCCGGCGACGAGACCGGGCGCCAGATGCGGTTCCAGCGCCCGCAGCTCGCCGCCGGTCAGCCACCGCAGCGGCACGCCGCGGCTGCGCTGGTAGTCGGCGGCGTGGCGCAGGGCGCTGGCGTCGTCGCGGGTCGCGGCCACGGCTAGGGTGCCGTCGCCGCGATAGCCCACATCCTGGCCGAGCTCGGCGGCAAACGCCGGCCACTGCGCCTGCGAGCGCCGCGCCAGCGCCAGCAGCGGCGCCTCGCCGGGCTCGTGCTCGACCCCGGCCGCCAGCATGCCGGCAGCGGCCCAACTGGCGCCCCGGCCGGCCTCGCCGCGCTCATAGAGGTCGACGGCCGCGCCGCGGCGCGCCAGCGCACAGCCCACGGCGAGGCCGATGACGCCGCCGCCGACGATGGCCACCGATGGATGACGCGGGTTCGGATCCGGCATGGTCTCCCTTCGACGGCATTACCCGTATCAGGTTCGTGGGTATGATCTCAGCCGGTCCAACGGGACCGGCACCCCAGCCATGGCGCCAGGCTAGGCCCGTGCGCGGCTCAGCGCAATGGGCTGCGCGCGCTCACGCCGGTTCGCGCATCGGATTGATGATCTCGAATCCGAGAAAGTCCCGTTCGTTGTCCGTCGCGACGACACATGCGTTTGCGGCGGCGACGGCGGCAATGATCATGTCGAGGCCGCTGCGTGGTCGGCCGACTGCCCGACCATCCGCCATACCCTGCGCCCAAATCAGTGCCGCCTTGTCGTCGAATGGCAGGATGCGGCCCGCGAACAGCGCCTGGGGCCCGTTCGGGCCGGCGAACCAGGCTTCGAGCGCCGCGCGCTTCTTGCTCCGCGGCATCTCCAGGATGCCGCGGCGGAGTTCGGCAAGCGTGAGCGAGGCGATGAACAGATCTTCGTCGTGCTGCGCCGACATCCACGTCACAAGGGATGCCGATGGCTGAGGCTTGACGGCGTTGCTGATGATATTCGTGTCGAGAAGGTAGCGCGTCACAGATCGACAGGCCTGCCCTCTTCGCGGGGACGGGTCACGTCCAGATCCGCGCCGACCAGCGGCGACCGGCGCAACGCGGCAAGGATGCCGCCGGGCTTCGGAGGCTCGCCGGAGACGGCTTGCTGCACGGCTTGTCGGATATGCTCAGCCTCGGGGCCGTCCTCGATCAGCTTGCGAGCAAGCGCACGGATGAGATCTCGGTCCCTCACCAAGGCCTGCAGCTCGAAACGCATGACGCCCCGCTGCATCAGCCGGGTTCGATAGGTCTCGATCGCCCGCTTCTGCGCCTGTCTGGTCATGACGCCTCCATATAGCCGGATATATATCCGAAGGCCGTTCGCCGCAAGGTCGGACCGCTGTTTCATGGGCCCGTGCTGCCGGCGCCCTATCTCGCCGCTCGCCGCGCGTTGTACCTCTCTTGGTCGGAGGCCGCCTGGGACGGACGGCTTCGACCGGCAGGGGGGCGATGGTGCAGTTCAACTTCGACGAAGCGATCGATCGGCGGGCCTCGAATTCGGCGAAATGGTCGATCCCGCACAAGCTCCTGGCGCCCGACGAGGTCGCCGCGGAGCCGCTGCCGATGTGGGTGGCCGACATGGACTTCCGGTCGCCGCCGGCGGTCGTGGACGCGCTCCACGACGCCGTGGCGCACGGCGTCTTCGGCTATGGCGGCGGCCTGAGCCAGGGTTATGTCGACGCCGCCATCGGCTGGCAGCGCCGGCGGTTCGGCTGGGATCCGTCGCCGGACTGGCTGCTGCCGTCGGCCGGCGTGGTCACCGCGCTCAAGACCGCCATCCAGACCTTCACGCGGCCGGGCGACTCGGTCCTGATCCAGCCGCCGGTCTACAGCCATTTCCATCTGGATCCGCTGGTCAACGGCCGGCATCTCGCCCTGGCGCCGCTCACCCCGACCGAGCAGGGCTACCGGTTCGACGCCCGCGTCTTCGAGGCGGCGATCCGCCCGGACACGCGCCTGTTCATCCTGTGCAACCCGCACAATCCGACGGGCAACATCTGGTCCGAGGACGAGCTCAGGACCATGGGCGAGATCTGCCTGCGGCACGACATCCTGGTCGTCTCGGACGAGATCCATCAGGACTTCATCCTCGACCCCCGGCGCCGGCACGTGCCGTTCGCCGCGCTCGGGCCGCGCTTCGCCGACGCCAGCATTACCTGCACCGCGCCCAGCAAGACGTTCAACCTGGCCGGCCTGCAATGCGCCAACGTCTTCGTCGCCAACGCCCGACTGCGCCACGCGCTGCGCCGCCAGTTCGAGCGCAACCAGTCGCCCTCGCTCAACATCCTGGGCATGGTCGCCGCGGAGGCGGCCTACGCCCATGGCGAGCCCTGGCTCGAGGCGCTGCTGCCCTACATCAAGGGCAATCAGGACCATTTCGCGGCCGCGCTCAAGGCCGCGGTGCCGACGCTGAGCGTCACGCCCACCGATGCCCTCTACCTTGCCTGGATCGATTGCCGCGGCCTCGGCTTGGCGCCCGAGGCGCTCAGCAAGTTCCTGCTCACCGAGGCGCGGCTGTGGCTGGACGGCGGCCTGAAGTTCGGTGCCGAAGGGGCCGGGTTCATGCGCATCAACCTGGGCTGCCCGCGGCGGCTGGTCGACGAGGCGATCGCGCGGCTCACCGCCGCCGTCCACGCCAATCGCTGATTTGCGACGCGGTGTGCATGGCGTGAGACAACAGGCGCACCGGCGGCAGGATCGGCGGGCAGCGGCCCTCATCTGCGGATTGAGGACGCGGAAGCCGCCGCGCTAGGGCTCCCACGGTCCACCGCAGGAGCCGCCGATGCCGCTTGCCCTCTCCGCCGATGCGCCCCACGCCGACGCTACGGCGGCGGTGGGGCGCGCGCTCTCGGTCGGCTTGGCCGGCGTCACGGTCGGCGCCGTCGCGCTGATCCGGGCCGTGTCGGTTGCCGCGGTGATCTTCGCCGGCGCCGGGCCCGGGACGGTCCAGGCCGGCATCGGCGCAGCGCTGGCCGCCCACGTCGCCGTGGGCGGCTGGGCCGCCGCGGTCGGGGCCTATCGCGGCACCATCGCCAGCGCCGCCACCGAGCCCGCGGCAGTGCTGGCGATCATGCTGGCCGCGGCGGCGCCGGCCGGCGGCCCGGGCGCCCTCGGCCTGTGCGCCCTGGCCGCGCTGGTGGTCGGCACCACCTTGTGGCTGCTGGGGCGCTTCAAGCTCGGCAATCTGGTGCGCTTCCTGCCCTTTCCTGTGGTCGGCGGCTTCCTGGCCGGGATCGGCTGGGTGCTGGCCAAGGGCGGCCTGGCCATGGTGGCGCCGCAGCCCTTGACCTTGGGCGCGCTGATCGACGGGCCGCGCTGGGACTTGGCGGCGCTGCTGCCCGCCGCCGCCCTGGCGGCGGCGCTGCTCGTCGTGCAGCGCAAGCTCAAGAGCCGGGTCGGCGTGCCCGTCCTGCTGCTGGGCAGCGTCGGGCTGTTCCATGCCGGCACGGCGCTGGCCGGCCTGGACACCGAGGCCCTGCGCGCCCGCGGCCTGCTGCTGGCCGGCACCGGCGACGGGGCGCTGTGGCAGCCGGCCATGGCGACCCAGATCCTGGGCCTCGATCCCGGCGCGGTGTGGCCGCTGCTGCCGCAGCTCGGCACCGTGGCGCTGATCAGCGCGCTGACCGTGCTGCTGCTGCTGAGCGGGCTGGAGGCCGAGACCCGCACCGACATCGACGTCAACGCCGAGCTGCGCCGGACCGGCGTGGCGAACCTGGTCTCGGGGCTGGCCGGCGGGCTGCCGGGCTATCTCAGCATGAACCTGACCGTGCTCGGCCGCGCCATGGCGCCGCCGTCGCGCGGCGTCGGGCTGGTCGCCGCCGCCGTGTGCCTGGCGGCCGCAGCCGGCGGCTCGCGCGCCCTGACCGTGGTCCCGGTGCCGGTGGTCAGCGGCCTGGTGCTGTCGACCGGCATCGGCTTCCTGATGGACTGGTGCCTGGCCGGCGCCCGCCGCTTCGATCGCCTCGACCGGCTGCTGATCCCGCTGGTGCTGGGCGCCACCATCCTGGGCGGCTTCCTGACCGGGATCGCGGTCGGGCTGGTCGGCGCCGTGGTGCTGCTCACCGTCCGCCTCAGCCTAACCGATGTGGTCAAGCTGGCGGTGGGCGGCGACACACTGCACAGCACCGTGCAGCGGCCGGCCGGCGACCGCGCGCTGCTGCGCACCTCGGGCCGCACGATCCTGGTGCTGCGCCTGGAGGGCACGATCTTCTTCGGCACGGCCGCGCAGCTGCTGGAGCGGGTGCGGCGCCTCACGGCCGAGACCCCGGAGCTGCGCTTCCTGGTGCTCGACGGCAAGCGGGTCGGCGGCCTCGACGCCTCGGCGGCCCAGACCCTGGCCCGCCTGGCCCAGGCGCTGGGGCAGGGCACGTTGGTGCTGACCGGCTTCCGCCCGGCCGATGCCGCCCGGCTGGCGCGTGCCGGCCTGGGCGAGGGCGGGCCGGCGCAGCGCTTCGACGACTTGGACCATGCCCTGGAATGGTGCGAGGACCGGCTGCTGACGGCGGCCCGCGCGACCACCGCTCCGGCGCCGGCCCTGGTCGAGGAGCTGCAGCCCTACCTCGCCTATGCCGAGCGCTTCGAGGCCGTCCCCGGCACCGTGCTGATGCGCCAGGGTGAGCGTTCCGACGACATCTTCCTGATCGAGGACGGCCTGCTCACCGTCTGCCTGGAAGCCCCGGGCCGGCCGCCGATCCGATTGCGCACGCTGCTGCCCGGCACGGTGGTGGGCGAGGTCGCCTTCTACCTGCAGGCGCCGCGCACGGCGTCGGTGATCGCCGAGGCGCCGTCCCGGGGCTGGCGCTTGGGCCGCGCCGCCCTGGGGCGCATGCTGGCCGAGAACCCCGATGCCGCGGTCCGCGTCCACGCCACCCTGGCGCGCCTGCTTGCGGAGCGCGTTACCGACACCAACCTGCTGATCGACGCCGCCCTGTATTGAGCCGCCGGGCGAGGCTGGCGTCCTGGCCCGGCGCTTGCGAGGATTGCGGCCGACGCCTGCCTCAGGACCCGCCGCCATGACCCGAGAACCCTTCGCCGCCTTGCGCATTCCCGACGCCGACCGCTGGTGGCTGGGTCAGGCCCGGGTGCCGGCCTGCCTGCTGGCGTCGCCGGTCGCGGGCGCGGCAGCGGACCCCGACGGTGCGCTGCTCCTTGATCTGCTGCTGGACCGCGGCCAGGTCGCCGCGATCCGGCCCGCGGCGACCGTGGCGCCGACCGAGCCTGCCGTGGACCTGGGCGGCCGCCAGGTGTGGCCGGCGCTGGTCGACATGCACGCCCACCTGGACAAGGGCCACACCATTCCGCGCGCCCAGAACCGCGATGGTTCGTTCGAGGGTGCGATCGAGGGCGTGCGCGAGGACCGGCCGCGCTACTGGACCCTGGACGATGTCAGCCGGCGCATGGAGTTCGCCCTGCGCTGCGCCCATGTCCACGGCGTCGCGGCGATCCGGACCCACATCGATTCCTACGAGCCGCAAGCGCCGATCAGCTGGGCCGCGGTCCGCACCCTGCGCGACCGCTGGGCCGGCCGCATCGCGCTGCAGGCCGTGGCGCTGGTGTCGATCGACGTCTATCGCGAGCCCTGGGGCCGGGGCCTGGCCGATCTGGTCGCCGACTCGGGCGGCGTGCTCGGCGCCGTCACCCGCGACGGCGCCGGCGGTGATGGGCATGACGCGCCGTCGGACACCGACGCGTTGCTCGACCGCCTGTTCCAGCTGGCGGCCGAGCGTGGGCTGGACGTCGACCTGCATGTCGACGAGACCGGCGATCCGCGAGCGGCGGCGCTGGGGCGGGTGGCCGACGCGGTCCGGCGCACCCGCTTCCGGGGCCGTGTCGTGTGCGGCCATTGCTGCAGCCTGGCGGTTCAGGACGAAGCCGTGATCCAGCGCACGCTGGCGCGCTGCGCCGATGCCGGTATCGCCATCGTCACCCTGCCCACCGTCAACATGTACTTGCAGGACCGGGGCCTCGCCCGGACTCCGCGCTGGCGCGGCGTGACCCCGGTGCACGAGCTGCGGGCCGCGGGCATACCGGTGGCGATCGCCGGCGACAATTGCCGCGATCCGTTCCACGCCTATGGCGACCACGATATGGTCGACACCTTCCGCCAAGCGGTGCGGATCCTGCATCTCGACCATCCGGTGGGCGATGCGCCGGCGTTGGTCGGGCCGGTGCCGGCCGGCATCATCCAGGCTCGCGGCCTGGGCACGATCGCCGAGGGCGCGCCGGCGCGGATGATCCTGTTCAACGCCCGAAGCTACAACGAGCTGTTGTCGCGTCCGCAGGCCGACCGCATCGTCCTCGATCACGGCCGCCGTATCACCGACCCGCTGCCCGACTATTCCGAACTGGATGGGCTGTAGGCGCGATGTGCATCAGAGGGACTCGCCGTGATTCCCCCTCCACCCAGCCTCCCCTTGTGGGAGGAGGTCGGGTGGAGGGGGACTCCCGCCGGTCCGAGGCTTTCTCGCGGGCGGTGACCCGGTCGTGCCCTATTTCCGCATCTCGATGGCGTGCTTCTTGTTCACGAACTGCAGCGTGTAGGCCTTCTTGTAGTCCATGTCCTTCGGGTACTGCCCGGCGGTGACCATGATGTCGAAGAACTCCTTCCAGCGGGCATCGGTCATGGCGCCGACGCCCAGGGTCAAGGAGTCGCCGGAGTCCATTGTGCCGAATTGCTTGGTGACCTTGATCGAGTAGTCGATGACGTCCTGCGTCATCTCCTTGTTGTCCTTCAGGATCAAGGCGTTCGCCGGGGCCGGGTCGCCGTAGATGTAGCTGTACCAGCCTTCGATGGACGCGTCGACGATCGCCTGGACCAGGTCGGGCTGCTTGGCCACCATCTCGGAGCGCACCAGCAGCACGTTGGCGTAGCTGGGATAGCCGCTGTCCGCCAGCAGATTGACCACCGGTTTGAAGCCGCCCTGCTTTTCGATCTGGTAGGGCTCGGACGACAGGAATCCCTGCTGGATGGCCGTCTTGTCGGCCAGGAACGGCGCCATCTGGAAATTGTAGGGGCGGATTTGGTCTTCGGTGAAGCCGAACTTCTGCTCCAGCCACAGCCAATAGCCGTTGCGGGCACCGGCGGAAATCATGATCGGCTTGCCCTTCATCTGGGCGAGCGTGTCGGCGCCGACGCCGGGATGCGAGATCAGCACTTGCGGGTTCTTCTGCCACAAGGCCGCCACGGCCACCACCGGGATCTCGTTCTTGACCAGGTTGAGCGCGGCGGCGCTGCCGGTGACCATCTGGACGTCGACGACCCTGGCCGCCACCTGCTGCTCGCCGATGACCTGCGGCCCTCCCGGCTTGATGGTCACGTCAAGCCCATGCTTGGCATAAATGCCGGTGGCCACGGCCTGGTAGAAGCCGCCATGCTCGGCCTCGGCCAGCCAGTCGGTGCCGAGGGTGATCTTGGTCGCGGCCTCGGCTGCGGCCGGGACGAGAGCTGGGACCAGGGGGGCTGCAGCGGCCAGCAGGACGGCAAGCAGTCGCATCGGGGCTCCTTTCAGCGTTCGCGCTTGACGGCGCTGTCGTGCCAGCGCCGCAGCAAGAGATGCGTGATCAGCGACGTCGCGAGGAAGATCGCGACCCCGGTCAGGGACAGCATGGCCAACGCCGCGTACATGCGCGGGATGTTGAGGCGGTAGCCGCTCTCCAGGATCCGATAGGCCAGGCCCGAGGCGGTGCCGCCGGTGCCGGCCGCGAACTCGGCGACCACGGCGCCGATCAGGCTGAGGCCCCCGGCAATCCGCACGCCGCCCAGGAAATACGGCAGGGCGCTGGGCAGGCGCAGCAGCGTCAGCACCTGCCAGCGCTTGGCCTTGTAAAGCTGGAACAGGTCCAGCAGGCCGTGGTCGACGCTGTGCAGCCCCAGCGTGGTGTTGGACAGGATCGGGAAGAAGGCGACGATCCAGGCGCACAGCAGAAGCGCCACATGCACGTTGCGGATATAGATCAGGATCAGGGGCGCGATCGCCACGATCGGCGTCACCTGCAGGATCACGGCATAAGGGAAGAAGCCGGCCTCCAGCCAGGTCGACTGGGCGAACAGGATGGCGAGGCCGCCACCGCCGACGATCGCCGCGGCCAGCGCCATGAACGTGATCTGGAGCGTGATGCCGAGCGAGCCCGAGAGCGTGCCCCAATCGGCGACCAGGCTCTGGGCGATGCGCAGCGGGCCGGGCAGGATATAGGGTGGGATGCCCTGGATGCGGACCACGGCCTCCCAGCCGCCGAGCAGCAGGGCGCCGACCAGCACCGGCATCACGATCCGGATCAGCCGCTCGCGGCTGCGGCCGTTGGCGGCAGCCGGGGCGGCCGATGGGCGCGGGGCCGGGGTGTCGAGCGTTTCAGCAGCCATGACGTCCTCAATGCCTGGTCTCGCCCATGGCCAGGGCCAGGGCAGCGCCGACCTCGCGGCAATAGTCGTTGTAGCGGGTGCTGGTGCGGAAGCCCTCGTTGCGCGGATAGGGCTCCTCGATCGGGATCTCGGCGACGATGCGGCCGGGCCGGGCCGCCATCACCACGATCCGGGTCGAGAGATAGACGGATTCGTAAATGCTGTGGGTCACGAAGATCACGGTCCAGCTGCCCGCCGCCCACAGCCCCAGCACGTCGTTGTTGAGCCGAATCCGGGTGATCTCGTCCAGGGCCGCGAAGGGCTCGTCCATCAGCAGCAGCTTGGGCTGGGTAACCAGGGCGCGGGCCAGCGATACCCGCATCTTCATGCCGCCCGACAGCTGGCGGGGATAGGCGTCGGCGAAGCCGCCGAGGCCGACCCGCTCGATCGCCGCCGCCGCCCGCGTCATTGCCTCGGCTTTGGGCACGCCTTGCAGCTTGAGCGGCAGATGGACGTTCCCGGCCACGGTGGCCCACGGCATCAGGGTCGGTTCCTGGAACACGAAGCCGATGTCGTCGTCGGGCGTGCCGCCGGCGCCGATGCGCGACGACGGCCAGTCGATGCTGCCGCGGCTGGCCGTCCCCAGCCCCGCGATCAGCCGCAGCGCCGTGCTCTTGCCGCAGCCCGAGGGGCCGAGGAGGCTCACGAACTCGTGGGCGCCGACATCCAGGTCCAACCCGGCCAGGGCCGTCACGCCGTTCGAGAAGGTCTTGTCGACGCCCTTGAGCCGCACCAGCGTCGCCGTCATGCCGTCATCCGCCCTCGTTGCCCTATCCCAAGAAAGCAAGCCCGATGCCACCGGCCAAAAAGGACCGAGCCTCCATGCGTATCCTGGTGATCTTCGCCCATCCCGTCGAGACCAGCTTCCACGCCGCCCTGCACCGCACGATCGTCGATGCCCTGACCCGCGCCGGCCACGAGGTCGACGACTGCGACCTCTACGCCGAGGGCTTCGACCCGGTTCTGGGCCGCGACGAACGTCTGGCCTATCACGACACCACGATCAACCAGCGGCGAGTCGCCCCCTATGTGGCGCGGCTGATGGCGGCCCAGGCGATCGTCTTCGACTATCCGGTGTGGAGCTACGGCATGCCGGCGATCCTCAAGGGATTTCTCGACCGGCTGATCATCCCGGGCATCGCCTTCACCATCCGCGACGGCACGCTCAGCCGCACGCTCACGCACATCCGCAAGCTGGCGGTGGTGACCAGCTACGGCCAGTCGCGCTGGATGGCCTGGTTCAACGGCGACACCCCGCGCAAGACCGCCACGCGCTACCTGCGGGCGGTGTTCACCCCGGGCCGGCCGGTGACCTATCTCGCCCACTACGACATGAACCGGTCCACGCCCGAGACCCGCGCGGCGTTCCTCAAGCGGGTCGAGCGGGCCATGGCGCGGTTCTGAATGCCTTGGCGTCAAGCCGGCACGAAGCTGCGCATCTTGCCCGGGTTCAGCACCCCGAAGGGGTCGACCTGGCGCTTGAAGCTGAGCTGGTCGCCGGGCAGGCGCTTGTGCCGGCTGCCGTCCTCCAGCGTGTAGACATGGGGATTGGCGATGCGCACGCCGGCCTCTTCATGCTCGTCGATGATCCGGTTCAGGCGCTCCGGCGTCGTGTAGCGCACCACCTGCAGGGCGCTGTTGGTGACCTGGCCGTCGAAGCGGATGAACTCGGCATGCATCATCAGCTCGTCGCCATAGCGCCGGCGCATGTCCAGAGTCGCCTCGACGTTGCGGCCGACCGGGAACAGGCTCTGCAGGTAGGTCACGCTGCGGTCCTGCTTCAGCACATGCAGGGTCGTGTGGTTCCAGGTGTATTCGTAGAGCGGCGTCTGGGCCGGATCGGCCTCGGCGGCGACCGCGTCGACATCATAGACCAGCCGGCCGCGATGCTGCGCCGCCAGCGTCCGCAGCGCCGCCATGCCGGCCGGCGCCACCATGGCGATCAGGATCGACTTGCTCGGTTCCAGGTGGTCGCGCAACGGCCGGAAATGGCTGGGCAGCGGCCAGTCGATGGCCGAGACCAGCTTCTTGTCGACGCCGTCGGTCAGCGCCAGCGCCTGGCCGCAGCGCATCGTGTCGGCGAAGTCGTCGAAGGACAGCACGACATCGCGCCACGGGAAGGTGCGCGCCAGCGGGATCTTGAGCGACAGCAGGATGCCGGTGGTGCCGTAGGTGCGGTTGATCAGGTTGCAGTCGTCGCCCGCGAGCTCCAGCACCCTGGGCTCGGGCTCGGCGGTGGCGATGCGCGCGGCCAGCACGTTGCCGCGCTCACGCAGGCCGCCATAGGTGATCGAGCCGATGCCGCCCGAGCCGCCGCACAGGAAGCCGCCGATGGTGGCGGTGCGCTTGGTCGACGGATACATGCGCAGCTCCCAGCCCTCCGGCCGGGTCTGCTGCTCGATGGCGCCCATCTTGGCGCCGGTCTCGACGTCCAGGATGCCGTCGGTCAGCGCGCGGATGCGATTGAGGCCCGACAGGTCCAGGATCAGGCCGCCGGCGAGCGGCATGGCCTGACCGTAATTGCCGGTGCCGCCGCCCCGCGGCGTGACCGGCACCCGGTGGCGGACGCAGGCGGCCAGGATGCGCAGCACCTGATCCTCGTCGCGGGGCTCGGCGACCAGGTCGGCGACCTTGTCGTCCAGCTCGGCCTTGAGGATCGGGCTGTACCAGTAGAAGTCGCGGCTCTTGCGGCGGACCAAGGCGGGATCGTCGGTGAGCGGCAGGCCGGCGAGGTCGCGCTTGAAGGCGGCGAGGTCCATCACCGGTCCTCCCATCGGCCGGCCCAGCCGTCGAGCGGGAAGCGCCGGATTTCCTCAAGGAGCGCCACCAGCTGGCGGGCGGCGTGCTCGACCACGGCCCGGCCGGCCTCGGCCGTGGCCGCGGCGGCATTGCCGACCGCCCCGTGCGGGTTCAGGTCACCGGCTTCCCAGGCGAAACTAGTGGGCCCGATCGGCCGCAGCATCCGGTACTCCGCCTCCAGGGTGCGGGCCAGCGGCACGAAATCCTGGGCATGCTCCATGCGCACCAGGTCGGGGCGCAGATGCAGCATGATCGAGGTCTCGACCGTGCCGCCATGGATGCCGTTGCGCAGTTCTTCGTCGGGAAAGAGGCCGGGCGGCCGGCCCAGCGCCCCCCAGGAGGTCCCGACCACGAACATGCCGCGCCTGATGCGCAGGTCGCGGGCCACGATCTCGACGATTTGGCGCTGGCCACCATGGGAGTTGAGCAGCAGCAGCTTGCGCACGCCGGCGCGCGCCACGGACTCGCCGATCTCGGTCCACAGCCGCGTCAGCGTCTCGTTGCTGAGGGTGAGGGTGCCCGGAAACCGGATATGCTCGTCGCTCTTGCCGATGGGCAGGGTCGGCAGCACGGTGGCCGGCAGGTCGTCGGGCATCAGCGCGATCGCGCGGGCCAGCGTGCCTTCGTTGATCACGGTGTCGACCGCGACGGTCAGGTGCGGGCCGTGCTGCTCGATGGCGGCGACCGGCAGGATCGCGACGGTGTCCTTCGGCAGGTCGCGGAAGTCGACGGTAGTCATTTCGTGCCAGTAGCGGCGCGGCAGATCCGGCATGGCGCTTCTCCGAAGGCGGTCCTGATGGACTATAGAGGCCCATCCTCCATCCAAAGAAGGTGCCAATGCTGGAGCGCACGACCCCGGCCGACATTCACCCGCCGGCCGCCAACTACAGCTACGTAACCGTGGTGCCCGCAGGCACGCGCCTGGCGTTCCTGTCGGGCCAGCTCGGCATCCGCCCCGACGGCAGCATCCCGGACGGCGCCGGGGCGCAGGCCGGCGTGGCGTTCGACAATGTGAAGAAGGCCCTCGCCGCGGTCGGCATGGGCATGGCCGACATCGTGCGCATCAACGCCTTCGTCACCGACCGGGCCCATCTGCCGGCCTACATGGCGGCGCGCGACCGCGTGGTGGCAAGCCCGCCGCCGGCCTCGACCCTGATGATCGTATCAGGCTTCGCCAACCCGGCGTTCCTGGTGGAGATCGAAGTGGTCGCCGCACAGGGTGCCTAATATTTCAGCGCACTGCCCGTTCGGGCCTCACCGCGGGCCCCTGATCACGCCGAACCAATAGGGCGTCTGCGCCGCCCACGGCGATGCCGGATAGCCCTGCCGCAGCGCCAGCCAGGCCGCCCGCGACCACGGACCATTGTCCGCCGGGCGCCGGCAGCCGAAGCGGGTCGCGCGCACGGCCAAGGCGAGCGTCTCAGGCGCGAGCGCGTCCCAGCCGAGCTGGCGGCCGAGCCAGCCGGTGCCCGCGGCCCAGGCCACCGCGTCCTCGGCCAGGCGCTTGGTCGCCGAGCCGGCCGCTGCGAGCTGGCTAAGCTCGTCCCGGTCGGCGCCCTTCAGCAGCGGCACCGTCGCGATCAGCCGTTGCGCCTGGGCCGACAGGGCAGCACGGCGCGCCTCGTCGACATACCGGCCGCGGAACTCCGAGTGGTCGGACAGCAGCGGCTCGGGGTCGCGCAAGCTGCGCCGGAAGGCCTCGACGGCATCGGCGACTGCGGCCTCCGGGTCGACGCCGCACCACCAATTGCCGTCGCTCGGGTTCTGGGTGTCGAAGCGCCTGATGTCGGCCTGGCGCTCGACGCCCAGCACCGACAGGCGCGGCACCCCGCCCGGCGGCCGCGCCCAGGACGGCATCGCCACCAGGCCTGGGGTCTTCAGCAGCAGGCGGGTCGCGAGGTGCCGCCGGGTGCGCTCCAGCCACGCGTCTTCGATCAGCTGCACGCCGTCGTCCAGCTCCGGGAACGCGCGGCTGAGATCGGGCAGCCAGGCCCACAGGTCCGACCAGCGCGCCAGGGCATAGGCGCGCACCCATGCCGCCCCGACCAGGGCCCGGCGGTCGTCCGGGGCCATTTCGGGCCGGCGCGACAGCTCGATGAGCCGGCGCGCCGGGTAGAGGTCGAACACCGTCCGGGCATTGCCCAGCTCGACCGCGCCATGGATGCGCGGCAGGCCCAGCCGCGGGTGGTGGTAGAGCTCGTCCAGGTCGAGCACCAGCGCCGGCTTGAGCCGGTCCGGCACGGCCAGGCCGAATACCGGCGCCGCCTTCAGCGCCCAGGCGCGGGCGGCGGCGGGGTCGCCATGGTCCAGGAACCACTCGATGCCGCTACCCAGGATCGCCTCAGGCGCGCCGGCGGCCCGCTCGCCGTCGGTCAGCCAGCCGGGGGCAGCCAGGGCTTCGTCCACGCGGCCATGGATCACCGACAGGCGCACGGCCTGGGCGACCAGGCGCCAGGCATAGCCGTAGCGCGCCGTCAGCGGCAGCCCCGGCCAGGCCCGCAGCACGCGCAGGGCCGGCATCACCACGTCGCGGTCGCCCAGGTCGCCGCTATGCTCGACCAGGGCGACCGCCCACAGCGGGTTGAGGGTCGCCTGCCAGCGCTCGCGCGCATGGGGCAGCAGCGCCGCCCCTGCCGGCAGGTCGCGCCAGGATGGTCCGTCCTGCGGTGCTGCGAGCGCCGCCGCGGCGTCGAGCACGGGATCGAGACGGATCATCATCGGCGCAGCGATGTCGGCCGCCGCCGGCCGGTCGGCGGGATGCACCGGCAGCAGCGTGGCGATGGTATCCCGGGCGCGACGCGGGGGCGCCGCGTCCCAGAGTCTATCGCACATCGCCGCGGTCGGCGCCGTCAGCCACCAGCCCAGTTCGGCCAGCTCGGCGGCGTTCAGGCCTGGCTCGTTGCCCTGGTAGCGCAGCGTGCTGAACAGATCGAGCGCCGGTCCCCAGAATTCCTCGAGCGTGGGATCGGCGGTCAGCGCCGCGATCCGGCGCGCCGCCCCATCCAGGTCACCCAAGCGCAGCACCGCCCGGGCGGCGCTGTAGGCCGCCGCAGCCCGGAAGCCCGACGCCGGGTCGGCCACGATCGCGTCGAGGGCCGGGATCGAGCGCGGCAAATCGGTCTCGTACAGCAGGGCCGCCGCCAGATAGGCGGCGCGCCCTGGGCGCCCGACAGCGAAGGGCCGATGGCCGTAGTCCTCGCGGTCGCCGCCGACCGCCGGCATCGGCTTGGCGCGCGGCACGGCCTGGATCGCCGCCAGGACCTGGTCGAGCGGGAACAGCCGGCGCTGCGCGATGTCGGCGTCGGTCCAGGGCTGACGTGACAGCGCACTCCACAGCGGCCAATCGGCCGTTTCCGCGGCGCAGCGCCTGACTGTGTCGTCGGCCCGCGCCGGCGCTGCCGCCGCCAACAGCAGCAGAGCCACCGCGGCGCCGAGCCGGCGCATCACGCCGTCAGTGCCGCCATGGCCTGGCGGTCGACCGGCGGCCGGCCGCGCCCCAGGCCCAGGCTTAACGCCGCCAGGAACAACAGCGTGCTCGCCATGAGCGGGGCCAGTGGATAGGACGGAATGGCGGAGCGCGACGACATGGAGCGGACGCTAGCGCCGCGCGGCGGCCGGCGGCAAGCACCGGTGCGGGCACCCGCCGCCACCGAGCTGCAGGAGCGGGCACTGCGCCACCTGGAGCGCTATTAGGAATGAGAACGGCGGTATGCTTACCTCGTGAGCGGATGTGCCGTGACGAGCCTCGGAGGCGCGCCGTCAAGGTGATCGTTCCAAACCGTCCTGATGCAATATGGCCGTCCCGACGGGGTGGGCATGAAGCAATCGACGACGGTCTTGACGCCGTGGCTGTGCTCGATGACGTCGGCGATCTTATTGGTTGCCGCCTGCTGTCGTAGGGCTGCGATGAACTCGTCCACCTTCTCCGTGGAGAATCCGACGGCTTGAAATAGCTTCGCTTTGGCAGCCCCCTTCGGGTGATCCGGGTTCAGCAGATAGCCGACAACCTTTGTAATTTCGACGCGAAGTAGATGCGGATTCGGTATACAAGCAACGTCATCGTTCATAGTTGACAGCTACTCTTCGAGGGCTTCCAAGTCAGTACGATCGAGGGTTACGACAAGCCCCGGCTCATCTTCGAACTCGACCTCATAGGCATTGCCACGATCGTAAATATCGACCACGACCCCGACCGTGCCGGCGCGGATATCCGCACCCGGCGCATGGATTTGGCGCGTTGTCCTTACGAGTTGGTGCTCGCCAAATCGCCGGTCGGCGCTGGTTGCTCGCTGCCGAAGCGATTCATAGAGCTGGGCCGGTCCCAATAGGATCGACTTCAGGCCCGCCCGAACTCGTTGGGAATCCAGAGCTTGCTTGCTCATCGTCTGGTGAGCGTCGAGAGCGTCCATGATGGCATCGAGGATGGCCGTATCGAGCGTCGGTGAATTCTCGAACTGAGCCTTGGTGTTGTTATTCGCCTGAGTGACGAGCGCCTGCGATTCGAGAAGCTTTCCCTTGATTACGTCGTTCACGTAAACAAGTTGATCACCCTCGGTGAGATCGCCGACGAACAAATCGTTCATCTTGGCGATGATCTCGGCCAACAACGCAGTCTGCTTGTCTTGGACCAATCCAGAGCCGACGTCGCTCGGCGGAGCCAGCTTCGGCGCTTCGCCTTCGGAAAGGCCAAAGCGACGCCTACCCAGGTTCTTGAGCGTATGGTGCGTCAGGACAAGTTGGGACAGGTCCACCGTGTTCCGCTCACGGCCAAACTCCAGCAGCTTGATCAAATGCTTGAAAAACAGGAACCGCTTCTCGATGTCTGTATTTCCATAATCGAAGATTTGAGAGAGAAACGTATAAATCCGAACGAAGATCGCCATGTCGCCCTTGAACAAAACCAGGGCATCCATCTCGTCCTTAGCGACCTTTGCCGCCTTGGCTTCGCCGCGATCCTCCGCAACTGCCCAAGCTGTCCTAGCCGCCGCATAGCGCTTCAACAGGCGGTCGGCGACGGGACCGATCGCCGACACCAGGGCACTGGACGCGGCCCCCGGGGTGATCAGCACCTCGACGACTCGATCGACTTCACCGCTGTCGTAGTACCCGAGCGCGTCCAGCTTCGCCCGCAGGTCGAAGATCAGGTTGGGGTCGATCTCCCCGTCCAACTCGGCCGTCTCGTAGCATGTCCTGAACGCCGCCAGCACCTCTTCGGAGCTGTTGACGAAATCCAGGATGTAGGTGGTGTCTTTGCCGGGGTAGGCCCGGTTGAGCCGCGATAGCGTCTGGACCGCCTGGATGCCGGCCAGTCGCCGGTCCACATACATCCCGCACAGGAGCGGCTGGTCGAATCCGGTCTGGAACTTGTTGGCAACGAGCAGCAGATGGAAGTCCGGGCTATCGAGGGCATCGCGGATGTCGCGTCCGTTGAGCCCCGGATTGAGCAGCGCACTGGACTCGGTAAGCGTCTCCTCACTCGACTCGGAATCCCGCACGTCCCCAGAGAAGGCGACGAGCGTGCCGAATCCATATCCGCGCTCCCGGACGTAGCGGTCGATGGCCAGCTTCCAGCGCACCGCCTCCTTCCGGCTCCCCAGGACCACCATGGCCTTGGCACGACCGTCCAGTAGCGGTTGGACGATATCGTGGAAATGCTCGACGACGATCTGGACCTTCTGGCTGATATTCCAGGAGTGCAGCCGTACCCACTGCATGATCCCCCGGTTCGCGGCGCTCCGTTCCACCTCTCGGTCGTCGAGGCTCTTGCCGCGCTCGGCGAGCCGGAACGCCAGCTTGTAGGGGGTGTAGTTCCTCAGGACGTCGAGGATGAACCCCTCCTCGATCGCCTGGCGCATCGAGTAGACGTGGAACGGGTCGTTCTTGCTCTTCGGGCCTGGCCGACCGAACAGCAGCAGCGTCTTGGGCTTGGGCGTCGCGGTGAAGGCGATATAGGTCACGCCCGTGTCGCTGGCGCGCGCCGCCATCTGCGCCGCCAGCAGATCCTCCGTGTCGACCTCGCCGCCGTCCATCAGTTCGGCGATCTGTTCCGGCGACAGCACCTCCCGCAGCTTGGCCGCCGCCTCGCCGGTCTGGCTGGAATGGGCCTCGTCGGCGATCACCGCAAATCGCTTGCCTTCGGTCGCCGCCAGTGCGCGGACCGCCTCGAGCGCAGTGGGGAACGACTGGATTGTGCACACGATGATCTTCTTGCCGGCAGCCAACGCCTGGGCAAGCTGGCCGCCCTTGCCGCCGCCATCGGTCTTGATTGTCTCGACGACCCCGTGCGTGCGCTCGAAGTCGAACACGGCCGCCTGCAGCTGGGCATCGATGACCCGCCGGTCGGAGACCACGATGACGGTCGAGAACAGCTTCTGGTCGTCGGCGTCGTGCAGCTCGGACAGGAAGTGCGCGGACCAGGCAATGGAGTTGGTCTTGCCCGAGCCGGCCGAATGCTGGATCAGAAAGCGGCCGCCGGCGCCCTCGGCCAGGATCGCGGTCTGCAGCTTCCGTGTGACGTCCAGCTGATGGTAGCGCGGGAACAGGATACGGCTGATGCGCTTCTTCTCGTCCTTCCTGGTGACCAGATAGCGCCCCAGGATCTCTAGCCAGCTGTCCCGCTGCCAAATCTCCTCCCACAAATAGCTGGTGGGATGGCCGAAGGGCGGAGTCGGGTTTCCGGCCGCACCGCCATTGCCCTTGTTGAAGGGCAGGAAGGTGGTTGCCGGCCCCTCCAGCTTCGTGGTCATCCGGACTTCGCGGTTGGACACGGCGAAATGCACGAGCGCGCCCGACGGAAAGCTCAGCAGCGGCTCGGGCGCGCGGCCCTTCGGGTTCGGCTGGCGGTCGAACCGATACTGGTCCACGGCGTCGTCGACGCTCTGAGTGAAATCGGACTTGAGTTCCGCCGTCGCCACGGGCAGGCCGTTGACGAACAGCACCAGGTCGATGCAGTTCTCGTTGACCAGGGAATAGCGGACCTGCCGGACGACGCGCAGCCGATTGGCCTCGTATCGGGCGACGATCTCGGGATTCATCCGGAATGCTGGCCTGAACTGGGCCATCGCCAGCGGCCCCCGCGCCCCCATGATCTCGACGCCGTTGCGGAGCACGTCGAGCGTGCCGCGTTCGTCCAAGCTTTTCCGGACCCGGTCCAGCAGAACCGTGTGCGCGGCCGCGCCGTGCATCCGCTCCAGCGCCGCCCAGGCCATCGGCTGGGTCTCCTGGATCCAGGCGATCACGTCGACGGGGAACAACGCCCGCGCGCGGTCGTACTGCTGCGCATCCCCGACCGCGTAGAACCAACCGCGCGCCGCGAGGACCGTGCAGATCTCCGACTCGAAGTTGATCTCCTCATGCAACCCGGTCATGACCTTGTACCCTGAAGGGCCAGACGCTCCGCCTCCCATTGCTTGTACGTCCGACCGGCCTCGGTCTTCCATTCGATCGTACCGTTGGACGGCCTGCCGGCCACGACGGCTGCCGCAGCGCTCGGACTCGCGAAGGCGTAGCTGCGGGCGAACACGGCGCGATTGCCGTCGGGCGTCAGCACTCCACTGCGCGTCAGCTCGCGGTGGAGCTGCGCGTATCCCGACGTCTCCGTCCCCTGCCCTTCCCAGGTCAGGCGCGCCTGAGACCCCGCCTGAACAATGAACTCGCCGTCGCGCAGGACGGCCGTGGCCGCAAGCCCGTGCTTGCGCAGCACTAGGTGGAAGCGACCATCCACCATCGGGGCAGCCGCACCGGCCGCCTCGGCCGGACGCTGCCGCTGAATGAACATGTCGACCCGCAGCGCCGGCAGCACCATCAGCAGATTGCCCAGGAACGCCTCCATCTTGGCGGCATCGGCCTCGCTCAGGGCGGGACGTGCCGGCGCGGTCCCGTTGTCGAGCGGCGTGCGCCCGACTGTCCGCGCCGCCTCTATGAGCCGCGATTCGAGATACCGAATATGGGCCTTGTTGAGCTTGTTGCCAGCCGTCGTGACCAGGATGGCGCT
The DNA here is from genome assembly GCA_964511405.1 of uncultured Comamonadaceae bacterium. Taxonomy (GTDB): domain Bacteria; phylum Pseudomonadota; class Alphaproteobacteria; order Elsterales; family Elsteraceae; genus CAZEFK01. Next base: position 33,250 of record CAZEFK010000042.1, read on the forward strand.
GCTCCACCAGTCCTTCTTGACGTCGTGAGATTGGATGCGAGCGCCGACGTCCTCACCCTCGCCGACATAGGCCAGCCCATCGCCATCGCGCTCGCCGAGCAACAGGTAGACCCCGGCATAACCGGCCTCGGGACGCGCGAGAGCCGCAGCCAATTGGGTCCGCGGCGTCATGAGGACGTGGCCGGTCCAATTGAACATCTCGGCCGTCAGCATGCCGTCGGGCCGGCCGTCGATATAGTAGAGTTCGAGGGAACGGCCGGTGACGGACATGGTCAGACGACTTCGACCTCTCGGGCGGCTTGGCGTACATCGATCTTGCCGGTGACGGCGGCGGAAATGAGGGCGGCGCGGCGTTCTTGGAGCAGTTTGATTCCACATTCGGCTGCCGCAACAAGTCCATCCAGTGCTGCAGTCTGCCTATCCAAAGCTTCGGCGATGTGATGTTGCTCCGATATTGGTGGAAGGCAAACCAGAAGCTGCTTCGCTGCCCCGACGTTGAAATGCTGCTGAATAGCCCCACCGGAACCTTCGGCAAACTGGAACTGCGCTGCGTCGGACGCAAAGTACCAGCACAAGAATTTCCGAGAAAAAGTATCGTCGGCTCGAATGACAATTAGGTCAATGCAATTGATGCCATCCAGGTGCTCGGGGACAACAGCTGCTGTGCCCGGCTGTCCCGTCCGCACGGCCACGATGTCTCCTGCTCGTAGTTTGGATTTTTTGTGAAGCTCATTCGCCTGCTCGGAGATATAAACAAGGTCCTCCGCAACGACACGGCCAGGCTGGACGTTGAGTGATCTCAGTGCTGGCACACCGTCTTCGACATAGTACTTAGATGGTTCCACGACGATACCAACCGTAATGTCTGCCACCGTCCGTTTAAGTGGTTTTACGGCCCAATGTGCCGGCACTTCTCCAAGCCACTCGATACCAGAGTCCTTCATGGCGACTGTTGGATCGAAGCCCTTAGTGACGGTATGCGATATGATGGCCTGGCGCTTCTCCTTGAGTAGTTCGATCAGCCGTCTCTGCGCTTCCACCAGCGCGTCGATCTTGTCGGTCTCTCGGTCCAGGAAGGCGGCAATGGCTATCTGCTCCTGAAGCGACGGCAGGGGCACCAGCATGGATGTCCAAGCGTCCATTCGCAGTGCCTTAGTGCCGTGTCCCGCTTCGTCCAAACGAATCAGCGTCTCATTTTGTGTGCCGCGAAGCGTCCAAGCAAGGTAACTGTAGGAAACACCCGGTTTTACCAGCAACGCCTTGATATCTTGGTTGATTGCCACCGGACAAGCCGCGAGCGACACCGGGAAGGTACGCGCTAGCATCATTCCCCGGACCAAGACGAGGATCGAATCTGCCGGCACCAACTGTGCCGCGCCCTCTTTAATGGCCTCCGAAGTTATGTGATCGAGAGTATCAACGAGGACGTCACCCTTCAGGTCTTTCGCTGAAGCCCAAGGGACATCGCCATCCCAGAAATCCGCCCGCTCTTTGCTGGGCGTTCCGCCGCTTACGAAGCGCGTCAGATATTTGAGCGGCTTCACCTCCCAACCTATGGGCACCTCGCCGAGCGAAGCCACGCCGCTCTCGCGATAGCTCTCGTAACGCGGGAAGCTCACGCCACTAGCTCCGCAATCATTTCTTTGATTCGGTTGGTGACCGTTTCCAAATCGGCATCGATCTCGGCCAGAGGCCGGGGCGGTTCAAACACATAGAAATGTCGGTTAAAGGGGATCTCGTAGCCAACCTTTGTCTTCTCGGCGTCGATCCAGGCGTCCGGCGCGTGCGGCTTCACCTCACGCTCGAAATAGGCCTGCACATCCTCCAAGAGTGGCACATTCTCTGTGTCCCGCAGCGACGTGTCGGGCTGCCGCTTGCCCTTGTTCTTGCTCTTTCCGAACAAGATGGCGCAGCCCCGCTCGTCCCTCAACGGCCGCTCGACCGTGATGGTGCGATAGCCGAAGGCCGTGTTCGGCAGAATGCGCGACAGTGGGGCGAGCTTCACTTTGCCACCCTCTGGCGCTTCGGGCGGCCTCTCTCCCGCATGCACCGCGACGCGGGCGACCTCCTTGCCGGCCGCGTCGAACACGGTGGCGATCTCGGCAACCTCGAAGCGACCGAACAGACGGGTTAATTCCTCGATGTGATCCTCGCCAAGTTCCTTGCGCTTGGAGCCCAGCGACTTGCGCTTGCGCCAAAATCCGGAGCCGTCGATCAGCTGCAGGAAGCCGCGGCGATGGGCGGGCTTCCGATTGGTCACGATCCAGATATAGGTGGCAATGCTGGTATTGAAGAACATGTCGGTAGGCAGGGCCACGATGGCCTCCACCAAGTCGTTCTCCAGCAAGTGCCGCCGGATCTCGCTCTCGCCCGAGCCGGCGCCCCCGGTGAACAGGGGCGAGCCGTTCAGCACGATGCCGAACCGGCACCCGCCGTCGGTGGCGGGCCGCATCTTTGACAGCATGTGCAGCAGGAACAGCAGGCTGCCGTCCGACACCCGGGGCAGGCCCGGCCCGAACCGCCCGGCGGCCCCCCGCTGCTCATGCTCTTGGCGCACCGCCTTCTCGACCTTCTTCCACTCGACGCCGAAGGGCGGGTTGGCCAGCATGTAGTCGAAGCTGCGCCCCGGGTGGCCGTCCTCGGACAGCGTGTTGCCGAAGGCGATGTTGCTGACATCCTGCCCTTTGATCAGCATGTCGGCTTTGCAGATCGCGTAGGATTCGGGGTTCAGCTCCTGACCGAACATGGTCAGCTTCACGTCCAGGCCGTTCGCCGCCAGATGCTCCTCGGCGACCGACAACATGCCGCCGGTGCCGGCCGTGGGATCGTAGATGGTCCGCACGATGCCCGGCTTGCGTAGGGCGTCGTCGTCCTCGATGAACAGCAGGTCGACCATCAGGCGGATCACGTCGCGCGGCGTGAAGTGGTCGCCGGCGGTCTCGTTCGACGCTTCCGCAAACTTCCGCACCAGCTCCTCGAACACCAGGCCCATCTGCCGGTTCGACACATTGTCGGGATGCAAGTCGATGCCGGCGAACTTCTCCGCGACCAGGTATAGCAACTTGGCTTTAGCCAAGCGCTCGATCTGAACGGCGAATTCGAAATGCTCGAAGATGTCGCGCACTTCTGGAGAGAACCCGCGAAGATAGTCCTGCAGGTTAGTGCCGACATTGGCTGGATCGCCCAGTAACGTCTTCAGGTCCATCCGGGATGTGTTGAAGAAGCTGAGCCGGCTCTTTCGCTTCAGGAATGACTCGGGATTCAGCCCGGCGGTCGTGCGCGCCTCGAACTCCAGCAGAACCGCGGCCTTGGTCGGAGCCAGCACGCAATCCAGCCGGCGCAGCACCGTGAACGGCAGGATCACCTTGCCGTAGTCCGCGGGCCTGTAGTCGCCACGCAGCAGGTCCGCGACCGACCAGATGAACGCCGACAACGCCTGCTGATTCATGCCTACCTCCACACGTTAACTACCATGATCCGCGGGTCCCTTGGCAACCGGGAGTCGCACGGCCACGCATTCGCGCCGCCCACGTCGATCCCGGATCGCGCGGGGCACTCCCCAAGGGCCAGTCGGCGATTTCCCGGTGCAGGACGCCGGGTCGGCCCGCGCCCATCGCGCCCTCACGCCGTCAGCGCCGCCATGGCCTGGCGCCAGCCGGCGTCGATCGCGTCGTCCTGGGCGTGGCGGCCCTCGGCGATCACGGCACGGCCGCCGACCCAGACGTCGCGGACCATGGCCGGCCCGCCGCCGAACACCCAAGCGTCGGCGATGTCGTCGCCGCGCTTGCCCCACAGCAGCGGATGGCCGCCGTCCAGCGCCACCAGATCGGCGCGGCTGCCGACCGCGATGCGCCCGACCGGCCGGCCGCAGGCGCCGGCGCCGCCCTCCAGCGCCAGGCGCAGCAGGCGTCCGCCGACCGACGGCACCCGGTGGCCGCCCAGCACGCCGCGCTTGCGCAGCACCAGCCGCTGGCCCCATTCCAGCAAGCGCAGCTCGGCCGCCGGATCGACCGTGACCTGACTGTCCGAGCCGACGCCCAGCCGGCCGCCGCGGTCGACGAACGCGCCGACCGGGAACAGGCCGTCGCCGAGGTCGGCCTCGGTGGTCGGGCACAGCCCGGCGATGGCGCCGCGGGCCGCCATGTCGGCGACCTCGTCAGGCTCGACATGGGTGGCGTGGACCAGGCACCAGCGCTCGTCGACGGGGAAGCGGTCGAGGAGAAAGCGGACCGGACGGCGGCCGCACCAGACCAGGCAATCCTCGACTTCGCGGGTCTGCTCGGCGACATGGATATGCACCGGACCGCCCGCGGGTGCGGCGGCCAGCGCCGCGTCCAGATGCTCGGGCGCCACCGCGCGCAGCGAATGCGGCGCGATGCCCAAGCCCAAGTCGGGATCGCCGGCGACGGCGGCGGCCAGGCCCTGGACCAGGCCGGCAAACGTTTCGGGACCGCAATGGAACCGGCTCTGGGCCGGGCCGACCGGCGTACCGCCGAAGCCACCCTGGACATAGAGGACCGGCAGCAGCGTCAGGCCGATGCCGGCGGCGCGCGCGGCCTCGATCAGCATCCGGCTCATCAGCGCCGGGTCGCCATAGGGCACGCCGCCCGGCTGATGATGGACATAGTGGAACTCGGCGACGCTCGTGTAGCCGGCCTTCAGCATGTCGACATACAGGCGCTGCGCCAGCTGGCCCAGGATCTCGGGCGTCAGCCGCTCGACGAAGCCGTACATGGTCTGCCGCCAGCTCCAGAAGTCGTCGGCGCCGGCGGCCTTCTCGGTCAGCCCCACCATCGCGCGCTGGAAGGCATGGCTGTGCAGGTTGGGCACGCCCGGCAGCAGCGGGCCGCGGACCCGGACCGCATCGGCCGGGCACGGGCCGGTGACGACGCCGGCGATGGCGCCGTCCGCGACCGTGACGGTGACCTGGTCGGCCCAGCCGGTCGGCAGCAGGGCGGTATCGGCGTGGAGCTTCATGCCTTGAGCTTGTATCCGGTCTTGAACAGGCGGTAGGCCAGGGCCGCCAGGGCCAGGTCGACGCCGGCCACCACCCCGAGGCCCAGCGTCGTTGCGCCGTCGGCATGGCCGGTGAAGCCGTAACGGAAGCCGTCGATCATGTAGAAGAACGGGTTCCAGTGCGCAACGGTCGCCCAGGGTTCGGGCAGCCGCTGGATCGAATAGAAGGTGCCCGACAGGAAGGCGGCCGGGGTCACCACGAAATTCGTGACGGCCGCGATATGATCGAATTTCTCCGACCACAGCCCGCCCAGGATGCCGATCAGCGCCAGCATCGCCGCCCCGCCCAGGCCATGGGCCAGCACGAAGGCGGGGTGCGCCGGCGCCAGGCTGACGAAGGGCAGCATCGCGAGGCCGGTGGCCAGGCCCACCACCAGGCCGCGGGTGACGCCGGCCCCGGCATAGGCGACGGTCAGCTCCAGCGGCGACAAGGGCGGCATCAGCACGTCGACGATATTGCCCTGGACCTTGCCGATGACCAGCGACGACGAGGTGTTGGCGAAGGCGTTCTGGACCATCGCCATGATGATCAGGCCCGGGGCCAGGAACGCCTCCAGGGCCAGGCCGTCGACCGGCGGCCGGCCGCGCCCCAGGCCCAGGCTGAACACCGCCAGGAACAGCAGCGTGCTGACCACGGGCGCCAGGACGGTCTGCGTGAAGACGTTGAAAAAGCGCCGGACCTCCTTCACGTACAACGTGAACAGGCCCAGCCAGTTGGGGCCGAGCGGGGCCAGCGGGTAGGATGGAATGGCGGAGCGCGACGACATGGAGCGGACGCTAGCGCCGCGCGGCGGCCGGCGGCAAGCGCCGGTGCGGGCGCCCACCGCCGCCGCGCTGCAGGAGGCGGCCCTGCGCTATCTGGAACGCTATTCGGCGTCGCAGGCGATGGTCGCGCGCGTCCTGGGCCGGCGCACGCGACCGGCGGTCGAGGCCGGGCTGATCGATGCCGAGGCCGCGCGCGCCCTGGTCGCCCAGGTGGTCGCGCGCCTGGCCGCGGCCGGCGCCCTCGACGACCGCCGTTTTGCCGATGGCCGCGCCGCCAGCCAGCGGCGCCGCGGCCGCAGCCCGCGCGCCCACGCGCC